>NZ_JBEPDB010000029.1:0-88993 GCF_040300025.1 Dactylosporangium sp. NPDC000555
CTCGCCACGGCGAGGTAGGTGCCCGCCGCGCCCGGGGTGTGGCAGCCGACGCCGCCCGCGTTCGCGGCGCCGGTGCAGTCCGGCCAGGGCGACGGCCGGCCGTTCCTGGTGCGCGACGTGGAGCCGCTGCTGCCGGGCCCGCCGCCGGCCCTGAACAGCGCGGTGTTCCTGCGGGACCTGGCCGAGTCGCGGGCCGTCGGCGCGCTCGACAGTGCCGTCCGCACGCCGGCGCAGACCGCGGTCGCGCGGTTCTGGTCGCAGACGTCGCTCAACGGCTTCACCGGGGCGCTGCGCACGACGCTCGCGCCGCACGGGTCGCACGCCGCGGACCGGCGCCCGCTCGATCGGCGCATCGGGCTCGTCGCGCTGTTCCACGCCGCGACGATCGACGCGCAGATCACGACCTACCGCGCGAAGTACCGCTACCTGTTCTGGCGCCCGGTGACCGCGATCCGCACCGGCGCGGTCGCACCCGACCCGGCCTGGACGCCGCTCATCGCGACGCCGGCGCATCCGGAGTACCCCAGCGGCCACACCACCTACGCGGGCGCGGCGCAGGCCGTGCTGGACACGCTGGCCGGCCCGCCGCGGGCGCCGTTCACGCTGACGAGCCCGGCCGCCGCCGACGTGACGCTGCGGTACTCCGCGTGGTCGGAGCTCACCCGCGACAACATCGACGCGCGGGTCTGGGAGGGCGTGCACTTCCGTCACACCGACGAGATCGGCGCCGCCGTCGGCCGCCGTGCGGCACTCGCGGCCCTTGGCCGCTGGCACGGCCGTCCCGTCTAAAGTCCCAGAGCTCAGGCGTTCGCCGGGAAGGCCTCAGCGAACGCCTGGTGGACCGGGGTCCCGGGCAGGCGGTCGTAGACGGCGAACACCACGCGGTCGAAGCACGGGACCTCGCGCAGCGCGACGGCGAAGGCCCGGGCCACCTCGGCGGGCGCGTTGCGGAAGACGCCGCAGCCCCACGCGCCCAGGACCAGGGTCCGGTGGCCATGGGCGGCCGCGACCCGCAACACCCGGGCGGCCCGGGCGCGCAGCACGGCGGGCACCTCGCCGGCGTCGGCGGGCTGGCCGCGCAGGATCGCGCCGAGGTTGGGGGCCGCGGCGGTCAGGAACGAGGTGCGGTACGGCGAGTCGAGCAGCCGTCCCTTGTCGTCGCGGAAGACGGGGACGCCCGGCGAGTAGATGACCCTGTCGCTGTAGCGCAGGTCGCGCTGCCCCCGGTGGAAGTCGTAGAACGCGGACGCGGTGCGCTGGCAGGCGTACAGGGCGGACGCGCGCGCCAGGCTCTCCTCCTGCGCCTGCGCGCCGCCGAGGAAGCCGCCGCCGGGGTTCTTCGCGGAGGCGAAGACGAGCGTCGCGGCGTCCTCGCCTGCGCGGCGGGCGGCCGCGAGCGTCGACTCGCGGGTCACCTCGATCGCGGGCGGTCCGGCGGCGGGGCGGCCGGCGGGGAGCGGCTCGTGCGGCTCGTAGAGGCGGGTGCCCGCCACCGCCTCCGCCACCGCGGCGGCGATGGAGACCGGCCCGCCAGCCCCGTCGGCGTATTCGCCGCGCTCGGCGATCGCGACGGTCTGGCGGGCGATCTCCCGCAGTCGATCACTCACGCGGGCCACCGTAGCAGCGCAGGGTGCCGTGCTCGAACCGTTATTCGCGACCCCGGTGAACACTGATAACGGCACCCGCGGCCTCACCTAGATGAGGTTGGGCAGCAGTTGTCCCAGCGCGTCGGTCACGCCCCAGAGCGTGGCCAGGATCGCCGGCACGCCGACGATCCAGGTCTGCAGGGCGCCCCAGCGCCGGGCGGCCCACGTGCCGCCGAACGCCGCCCCGGCCAGCAGCTGCAGCCACAGCACCAGGGGTACCAGGGCGTCGGGGTTGGCCTGCATCGCCCGCTCGCGGACGTCGATCATCGAGGGGCGGCCGGGTGGGCCGAGCTTGGGATCGCCCTTCAGCACCGAGTCGACGTACACCACCCGGTCCGTCGCCCAGCCCGTGCGCCAGCCCTGGCCCTCCGCCGTGGCCAGGATCAGGCGGCTGCCGCCCTTCTGCAGGGGCGTCGGGGCCGGGTCGTCGGCGCGGCGCACCCGTTGTACCTCGTAGTCGAACTCGCCCTGGCCCGTGGTGACGGTGAAGTGGTCGCCGGGGGCAAGGGCGGTGAGGTCGCCGAACGGGGCGCCGTACGCGGCGGCGTGGCCGTAGATGACGCTCGTGCCGGGCTGGCCGGGCAGCGGCGTGTCGCGGCGGTGGCCGGGGGCCGAGCGCATCACGTCGCCGTCGGTGCCCTCGACGACCACCTGGCTCAGGCCGATGACCGGGGCCACGATCAGGGCGATCGGCGTGCCGGGGTCGATCGCGCCGCCCAATGGGGTCTCCGCCGAGGCCAGCGTCCGGCGGAGCTCGTTGTACAGCTCGCGCTGGTCGTGCTCCTGGCGGAGGGCGCTGGCGCCCAGCAGGTAGGTGAGCAGCCAGCCGCAGAGGACGGCCAGGGTGATCAGGCCGCGGGAGAGCACCTTCATCACAGACTCCGTCGCCAGTCGTTGAAGCCGGTGATCAAGCGCATGATCGTGCCCGCGCAGCCGGCGCACAGGCCGACGAGCAGGATCACCGGCAGGCCCCACGAGGCCAGGACCGAGGAGAGCAGCGCGGTCGTGCCGACCGGCTGGGCCACCGGCTGGGCCGGCGGGCTCGCCGAGGCGCTCGGGGCGGCCGACGGGCGGCTGCCGCTGTTGGGCACCGTCGTGCCGCCCGAGCCGGAGCCGGAGCTGCCGCCGTTCGAGCCGTTGTTCGAGCCGCCGGAACCGTCCTGGCCGGGAGTGGTCTCGGGTACCACCCGCGGCACCTCGCCCTGCTGGCGCGCCACGGCGTCGGCGGCCTTCAGCGTGTACCGCACGTAGTCGCCGAACCCGTTCGCCGCGGTCAGGGGCAGGTAGCCGGGCGGGAGCTGCCCGTTCTCGGTGCCCTGGACCTGCCCGTCGCCGACGGCGAAGCGCAGCAGCTGCGCCAGGCGGCCCGGGTCGTCGCCGGGCACGTCCTTGGTCGCGACCGCGGCGTAGACGGGCAGCGTGCCCGGGTAGGCGTCGGCGCCCGCCGGGGTCCGCATGGTGTCGTACGGCATGACCCAGGCGTTGGCCGTGGCGTCCGGCTTGGCCAGCCGCATCGCGGCCTTGAGGGACGCGTCGCCGGGGCCGGCGAACGTGCGGCCCGTGGTGTCGGTGAACTTCGCCGACTTGCCCACCGTCGACGTCGTCTGCAGGGCCGCCGTGTTGAGCTGGTAGTACTGCGCCTGCGCCAGCGACGTGATGCCGAGCACGAACCGGTCGCCGCGGCGCTGCCGCCCGTACGGGCTGAGGTTCGCGCTCACGGGCGTGTTGCTGGTGTCGTAGAAGACGGCGCACCGGATGCGCGCGTTGGACTGGCCGAACTGCAGCCGGTCCACCGTCTGCATCATCGTGGTCACCGGCGAGGCGAGCAGCGGGCCGTACGGCTGCATCGGGAACTGCTTGATGAACTCCTCGGGCAGGCCGCAGGTGCTGTACGGCGTGAAGCTCGGGTCGGTGAACGTGTCCAGCAGCGGCCAGAACTCCTGCGGCAGCTCGATGCCCTTGTAGCCGGGGTTCACCACCATGCCCCACGGGTCGGCCTCGCCGTTGAGGAACGCGCGGGCGTCGGGGTCGGCGTTGAGGTACGCCGTCAGGGCCCACATCACGTCGGAGTTGCCGGACAGCGCGATGAGGGCGCTGGCCGACAGCGCCTCGTAGAGCGAGTCGCCGACGTCCGGGTTGAGCGCCTTGAACTCGGGGTCGACCGAGACGAAGGTCGGGTTGTTCGCCATAGCGCGGTACGGATGGTCCGCCGGCAGCTTGTCCTCGTCCTTGAACAGGGCCGTCAGGTCGGGCCGCCCGGGATAGGACTCGCTGAGCAGCTTCGCGATGAGCCGCGGGTTGAGCTTGAGGCTCTTGTACTCGTTGTGGTTCTTGTCGTCCATCACGTAGCTGATGGCGAAACCGGTGACGGCTATCGGCGCGTTGACCACGGGTCTGCCGTAGTCGCCGTCGTCCGGTGGCCGGCTGACGAGCGCCGCACTGATCTTGCCGTCGTCGAGGTTGCTCTTGGCCAGCGGCTCGCCCATCTGCACCTGGCGGAACTTGAACCGCGACGGGTCGGAGCAGAACGCGGGCGCCCACTGGGCGATGGCCTCCTGCATGAGCTCGGAGCCGAACAGTTCCACCGGCAGCCGGATATCGCCGATGTCGCAGACGTTCGCCGAGGTGCCGAAGCCGAGCTTGATGCTGAAGTGGTGCTTCCAGATCGACGGGCTCCACCAGTTGGCGGCGGTCACGGCGGTGTCGACCTGGTAGCGGCCGATGGGCGAGGGCAGGAACTCGTTGACCTCGTGCTGGCCGGTCGCGCGGCAGGCCGCCTGGGCGCTGTCGGACTGACGCCCGAGCGCGGGCCGGTCGTTGGCCGGCATGTCCGCGTAGGTCTCGTCGCAGCTCATGCCCATGATCGGCAGTACCACGAGCGAGCATGAGACCTTCGCCGAGCAGCCGAGCGAGGCGTTCTCCAGCCCGGTCCAGATGACGAACTTGGCGCTGCCGTTGCCGTCCTTGTCGGTGCTGGCGTATGTCGTGTTGCCCGGCGGCGCGGCCTTGTCCTCGACGTTGACCATGTCCGGCGCGAGCACCTTGCCGCAGACGTCAGTCTTGTCGTAGCTGGTCAGCGGCCGGTAGACGGTCTTGTCCTCGGCGACGAACGGCTCGTAGTGCGCCACCTGGTCAATCGGGCCGGGGCACGCGGCCGGCACCGGGTCGGGGAAGCCGACCACCTGCTTGCGCTGGGCCGCGGTCGCGTCGCGGTCCAGCCGCCACGGCGGGAACATGTACGGGATGTTGTAGTTGTCCTTGCGCTGGTCGAAGCCCTGCGTCCAGCACGTGCTCGGGTTGAGCGTGCCGCTGCGCTCGTCACCCCGGCACTGCATGATCATGACCGGGTACTCCTGGTAGAGCGCGTCGGCCGCGTTCTGGTTGTCGACCACCCCGTGGCTGGGGTGCGCGCCGCTCCACTTGACCTCGATCTGCTGCCGGGCCTTGAGCCGCTCGACCTGGCTCACCTGCACGGTCACGGTGCGGGTGTCCGCGACGGTCTCGGTCCCGTCGGCGTTGAGGTGCTTGCGGGCAAAGGTCTTGGTCTCGTTGTACGCCGGGCTGTCGGCTCTCGCCGGCGCCGCGCTGAACGTGGCCGCGGGCAGCAGCAGCGCCAGGATCAGCAGGGTCAGCCCGGCGGCGCGGCGGCGGCCGTTCACCGCTCGTCCTTGCGGGCCGCGAGACGGCGGGCGAAGAGCGCCGGTACGAACAGCACGAGCAGCAGCAGGCCGGCCGCGACCGGACCGAGCACGGAGGCGTACCGGTTGGCGCGGAAGGCGGCGAGGTCGGTCGGCGTGCCGATCGCGTTGGCGTCGCTGGCTCCGTTCCCGCCGCTGCCGCCGCTGCCGTCGCCGCTGCCACTGCCGCCGATCACCTCGCCCGTGTCCGGATCGACCTGCGCGCCGCCATCGGTCCCGCCGGTCGTGCCGCCGCTGCCGCCGGAACCGGCCGTCCCGCCGCCGTTCGTGCCGCCGTTGCCACCGCCCGAGCCGTTGCCGTTGCCATTGCCGCTGCCGTTGCCGTTGCCACCGTTGTTGTTCGAGCCGCCGCTGTTGGACCCCTTCGGCGGGCAGGGGCCGGCGCCGGTCTTGTCGCAGGGCTGCGGCTTCGGCGCGATCTCCGCCAGGTGGTTGCGGTTGAGGTCACCGGGCACGAACGTCGGGTTGTTGCAGCTGGTTTCCGGCGTGTTCCGCAGTTCCACCGCCGGGTCGGCCGTCTTGAGCTTCGCGATCTGCTCGAAGCCCGCCTTCACGAGGTTGAGCGGCAGCGGCGAGTACCCCTTGGTGCCAATGCTCTGCTGGCCGGCGCAGATGGAGTAGCTCACGAAGTCGGCGAGCGTCTGGCGCTTCGCCGTGGTCAGGCGCTTCTCGTTCTTGTCGGTGGCGGCGCCGGTCGGCAGGATCATGTACGAGTACGACGACAGCGGGTACGTGCGCTCGTCCGGGTGGACGTACACCTTGTCGAGGTTCTGGATCAGGTACTCCGGCGAGTCCGGATTGGTGTTGATCGTCGCCGCCGTCAGTGACACGGCTACGTTGTACTCCGTGGGCTCGGTGAAGTAGCCGGCCGCATTGCCGATCTTGGCGACCGGGTATTTGATGTTCAGCGCGTAGGAGTACTCGTCGTAGCCGATGGCGCCGTTGCCGGCCTTCGACACGATGAAGTTCATGACGCCGTCGGAGCCGGTCTGCGGCACGGCGTTGCCCTTGTGCGGGTAATACTCCGTCGGCACGTTCCGGCCGGCGAAGGCGCCCCAGATGCCCGGGTGCTGCTTCACGAGGTACCGCGTGAACTGGGCGGTGGAGCCGGAGCCCTCGGCGTGCAGCACCGGGACGATCGGCAGCGACGGCAGCTTGCGCCCGTTGTTGTCCGCGGTGATCTGCGGGTCGTTCCAGTTCGTGATCTGGTTCGTGAAGATCTTCGCGAGCGTCTCGCCGGACAGCCGCAGGTCGCGCACCAGCTTGCCGCCGACCTCGATGTGGTACGGGAACGAGGTGCCGCCGGCGACGAGCGGCAGGTACGCGTACGGCCGGCCCTTGGGGGTGTCGTCCTCGCCGGTCAGCGCGTCCGAGCCCTGGAACGGGATGTCGGTGATCGCGAAGTCGTTGGTCTGGTACGCGAAGTCCTTGCGGCCGTTCGCGGAGCCCAGCGCGGTGAACACGACCTGGAGGCCCTGCGGCGTCACGTCGCTGATCCACTGGGCGAGCGCGTTGGCGCTCCATGACGATCCGGTGCCCTCGATGCGGACGTGCGCCGCGGCGGCGACCGGCCGCCCGGTGGCCACCAGCAGCAACGCCACGACGGCGCTGAACACGGCCGCGCGCCGCGCGGCCGAGCCGGCACGCCTTCCGGGCAAGGCGGGGATGGTGGGCTTCATGCTGATCTTCCTCGCAATATCGGGGTGGTCCGGCATCGTCATGACAGGGGCTAGCGGCGGCCGACCCGCGGCCGCGCGAGCCAGCGGGTGATCGCGAACAGCAGCAGCACCAGCACGAGCAGCACCACCGCGGCGCCGAAGCCCCGGGTGATGTTGTTCGGCTGGCCGCTGCGCACCGCGGTGAAGATGTACAGCGGCAGGGAGTTCATCGTGAAGTGGACGGGGTCCCAGTTCATGAACGTCGAGGCGCCGGAGGTGAGCAGGACGGGTGCCGTCTCGCCGACGCCGCGGGCGATCGCCAGGATCAGCGCGGTGGCCAGGCCCGGGCGAGCGGTCGGCAGGACGACCCGGCGGACCACCTGCCACTGCGAGGCGCCGAGCGCCAGGCCGGCCTCGCGCAGGCCGCCCGGCACGACCCGCAGCACCACGTCGGCGGCGCGGGCGATGATCGGCACCATGGTCACCGAGATCGCCAGCCCGGCCGCGAAGCCGCTCTTGGGGAAGTTGAACGCCACGATGAGCGTCGTGTAGATGAACAGGCCGGCGAGGATGTCCGGCACGGCGGTCATCGCCTCGACCAGGGTGCGCACGATCCGGGAGAACCGGCCGCCGACCTCCGTCATGTAGACGGCGGTCGCGATGCCGAGCGGCAGCGAGATGACCACGGCGATGCCGACCTCGATGAACGAGCCGACGATCGCGTGCAGGATGCCGCCCTGGTCCAGGGGCGCGTCGCCGGGCACGCCGGCCATGTCCTTCGTGTAGAAGTTCAGGTGCGGCAGGGCCGGTGCGCCCCGGAAGAGCGTGTAGAGCAAAGTCAGGGCCAGGCTCAGGCCGACGAGCCCGGCGCCGGCGTGCAGCGCGGCCGAAGCGACCCGGTCGGCCACCACGGGGCGCGGGTTGCCGACCGCCGTGACGACGGCGTAGAGCACGACGAAGGCCAGGTACCAGCAGATGAGGAAGCCGGTGAGGCCGGACAGCAGCAGCACCTGCGTGTAGAACAGCCAGGTCAGCGCGAGCGAGCCGGCCCCGGCGCCGATGACGCTGGCCCGGTCGTCGATGGTCTTGCTCTGCAGCTTCCGCGGCAGGTCCGGCGGGAGTTCCGGCGCCGCCGGCGGCGGACCCACCTGCGGTACCGGGTCCGCCGATTGGTTCTGTGGCATGACGGCCGTCATGGCGCTCCCCCGCTCAGATCTCGGTCGCCGCGCCGCTGCGACTGCGGCTGACGATGACGGCGGCGATCGTGTTGACGATCACGGTGATGACGAACAGCACGAACCCGGCCGTGAGCAGCGCCGACAGCTGGACCGCGGTGGCCTCGCCGAACCGGTTGGCGATCAGCGAGGAGACGGTGATGCCGCCGTTCTCCAGGATTCGCGCCTTGAGGTCGAAGATCGGGGCGATGATGAGCAGCACCGCCACGGTCTCGCCGAGCGCACGGCCCAGGCTGAGCATCGTGCCGCCGATGATGCCGCCGCGGCCGAACGGCAGCACGACGGCGCGGACCATGCCCCACCGGGTCGCGCCCAGGGCCAGCGCCGCCTCGCGTTCGCCGATGGGGGCCTGCGCGAAGACCTCGCGCATGACCGCGCAGCCGATCGGGATCGCCATCATCGCCACGGCCACCCCGGCGATGAAGATGGAGCCGGTGTACCGCGCCTGCGCCCACATCGGCGCGTCGGGGTCCGTGTTCACCCTGAACAGCGGGATGAACCCGAGATTCTGGTGGATCCAATGCGCGACCTCGAGCAGGTAGGGCTGCAGCATGAACAGGCCCCAGAGCCCGTAGACGATGCTGGGCACCGCCGCCATGAGGTCGACGAGGGCCACGAGCGCACCGCGCAGCTTCGCCGGGGCGTACTCGCTGATGTAGAGGGCACTCGTCAGCGCCAGCGGGAAGGCCACGATCAGGGCCACGGCGGCGACGAGGAACGTGCCGAGCAGGACCTCGGACATGCCGACCTGGTCGCGCTCGGGCTGCCACTCGTTCTCGACGAAGAAGTGCCAGCCGTACCGGCGCAGGGTCGGCACCGCCGCGATGGCGAGCATGAACCCGATCGCGCCGAAGATCACGAGCACGAACGCGCCGATGCCGGTGCTGCCGATGCGGAAGATCCGGTCGGCGATCGCCGGCCGGCTGACGAGCCGGCGCGGCACGTCCGCCGCATCCGGCCCGCCGGAGGTGTCATGGAGGTCCTCGACCGCCCGCAGGTCGCTCATCCGAACCTGCCGTGGACGTAGTCGGCGGTGCGCGGGTCCTGCGGGTTGCCGAACATCTCCTCGGTCGGCCCGTGCTCGACGATGACGCCGGGCTGGCCCTGCTCGGCCAGGAAGAAGGCGCACTGGTCGGAGACCCGGTTCGCCTGCTGCATGTTGTGCGTGACGATGATGATCGTGACCTCGGTGGCGAGCTCCGCGATGGTCTCCTCGACGACCCTCGTCGAGGTCGGGTCCAGTGCCGAGCAGGGCTCGTCCATGAGCAGCACCCGCGGGCGTACGGCGAGCGACCGGGCGATGCACAGCCGCTGCTGCTGGCCGCCGGAGAGCGCGCCGCCGGGCTGTTGCAGCCGGTCCGCGACCTCGCGCCACAGGCCGGCCTTGACCAGGCACTCCTCGACGAGGCGGTCCTTCTCGGCGCGGCGGGCCCGCTTGCCGGTGAGCTTGAGCCCGGCGACGACGTTGTCGTAGATGCTCATCGTCGGGAACGGGTTGGGCTTCTGGAACACCATCCCGATGTCCCGGCGGGCCTCGGTGATGCGCCGGCCGGCCGCGTAGATGTCCTCGCCGTCGAGCAACACCTCACCCGCGAGCTGCGCCGAGGCCACCAGCTCGTGCATCCGGTTGAGGATGCGCAGGAACGTCGACTTGCCACAGCCGGACGGGCCGATCAGCGCGGTGACCTGCCCGGCGTGCATGGTCAGCGACACCCGGTCGAGCACCTTGCGCGCGCCGAACCAGGCCGAGATGTGCCTGGCGTCGAGGGTGGCCGGCGGCGGCACGTCCGAATACGGCGCCTCGGCGAACTGGATCGTCTGGGTCATGACCGACTCCCGGTACGGACGTTGCGCCGGCGGGCGGCGCTGAGCGCGGCGGCGCCGAGCGCCACGAGGCCGACGCCGACGCCGGCGATGAGCAGGATGTTGAGGCCGGTCCGGGGCAGGTCGCCGCCGGGCGGGCCGGTCGGCGACGTCGACGGCCCGGTAGACCCGGACGGCCCGGGTGGCCCGGGGCTGCCGCTCACGTCGACCAGGATCGGTACCCCCTCGTCGCGAGCCGGCGCCCCGAGCGCCAGCCGGAGGCCGTCCGCGGGCCGCGCCGGACGCCGGGGCCCGGCGGCGGCGTCGGACCGTGCGCCGAGCAGCGTCCAGGTGTCGCCCTCGACCTTCAGGTCGGCGGTCGCGTACGAGCTGTTCAGCGTCGGCTCGTTGGGCACGCCGAGGTAGATCCGCAGCTGGACGAGGCCGTCCCAGCGGGTGGGGTACCGCTCGATGAACTCGGCGAGCGACAGCCCCTGCGCCGGCGCCTCCACGGCCGGGTGCGCCGCGTCAGCGTAGGTGCTCGCGCCGGTCAGGTAGGTGCCCGCCCACAGCTGCGGGTCGACGCCCGCCCGCGGCTGGTAGGCCAGCAGGCTCGCCTTGCGCCCCTCCCCGTCGTACGGGGCGGGCGCGGCGGCCTGGCTGACGGCCTTGGCCACGAACGGCTTGTCGGACAGCTTGCCGGACGTCTTGACCTTGTCGTCGGCGCCGTAGAGCACGATCGCTCCGGTGGAGCGGTCGTCGTGGTAGGGCACGCGCTCCTCGTGCTTGCCGCACGCGGTCAGCAGAGCGAGGGCGGCGGCGACGACCAGCAGGGCCGCGCCGGTCGAGATGCGCCGGGTCACGTGGCGGCCCCGGCGCTCGCCCCGGCCTTTTCGGACGCGCCGACTGAAGGCTTGCCGACGGCGGGCATGTCGCGGATGGCCCGCGTGGGCCGCTTGGGGCCGCCGGCGCTCGGCCGGGGCGGGGTCGGCGGGGTCGGCTTCTTGGGGTCGTCACCCTTGCCCTTGCCGGGGCGCGGCCGGCCGAAGCGCAGGCGGATGAGCAGGGCCAGGCCGACGAGGACGGCCACGATGAGGAGCGTCAGCAGCCACGGCACGGCCCAGATCGTCACCGACGCCTTGGCCGCCGCGATCTGCTGGCCGACGGGCTGCGTCGCGTCCGGGTAGGGCTCGAGCTCGACGTTGGCGTCGATCGGACCGGCCGGGAAGACGCCGTCGACGTGCGCGGTGTACGTCACGCGCTGGCCGGGCAGCAGCTCGGCGAGGTCCTTGCGATCCTCGCCGCCAAGGCGGGCGCCGAAGATCGCGGAGGTCACGGTGACCCGGGCGTGGCTCGACAGCCGGATGTTGCCGGTGTTCACGACCGTGTACGTGACGTCGACGCCGCCCTTGCCGATCGGGTTGCCGACGCCGTTGTACGTCGCCCGCACCTTCTGCGTCTCGAGCGTGGGACGCAGCAGGCCGGCGATCCTGAGGTACAACCGGACCGCCACGCGGGTGTCCAGCTTCACGTCGGTGCCGCCGGTGGCCAGCGAGACCACGACGCCGCCGGCATGGTCCCCCGGCGTGGCGTTCGCCGGCACGTCGATGAGGAACGGCACCGAGACGCTGGCACCGGCGTCGATGTCGACGGTCTGGCTCGGGAACTTCATCCACGAGCCGATGCCGGTCGGCTTCGTCGCGGCGGGGAGCAGGTCGAACGCGCCGGTGCTCGTGTTGAACGCGTCGGTGCCGTAGACGACGAACGAGGCGCGGACCTTGCTGGAGTTGGTGATCAGCACGCGCTCCTCGACCTTGCCCCCCGGGTCGCCCTGGAGCGTGTAGTGCGTGCGCCGGTCGGGCTTGCCGTCGGCGGTGGCGGGCCGCACGGACCACACGCGATTACCGTCGTCGCTGGGCTCGGCGCGCGCGGGGGCGCCGGCCAGCAGGAGCGCGGTCACGGTCGCGAACACAGTCACGAACATGCTGGCGAGACGGAGGTACGGCTGGCTCGTGCGGGCTGATTTCATGACTGGTTCCGTTCCGGCGCTGGCGAGGTAGGACCGCAGATGCTGGGAGCCAGGCCGACCGGGGGAACCGGCCGGCCTGGCACTTTGTGGTGCTGTCGCGGTTTGGCCGCGAGTTACGGGCTGACCAGGGTCAGCGTGAGGGTGCTCTGGTACAGACCGGTCGGGGACGTGTCCGGAATCCGCAGCTCCAGGGAGGCGCTGAGGTGCTGGGTACCCAGACCGTTGCCCTGGGCGGCCTTGGCGAACAGGCTGCTGGTGTGCAGACCGTCGCTGCCGGCCGTCTTGAGCTTGGAGTCGACCGCGGAGCCGGCCGCCGGCGTGCCCTCGGCGTCGCTGCCGGTGGCGAGGGCGGGCGTCCAGCCGAGGTTGCTGGCCGTCACCGTGGTGGAGCCGCTGACGAAGTCGCTGGCCTGGCCGTTGAGCGTCCAGCCGTCCTGCGTCGGACGGGTGTCGTTCACCGACACGCCGGTCAGCGAGCCGGTGAACACCCAGGCGTGGCGGTGACCCGTCGGGTCAGTCGCCTGCGCCGGGTGGCCGTTCGGGTCGTCGACCGGAATCTGGGTCAGGCGCACGGCCGTGCCGGACGCGACCTGCAGCGACAGGGCGCCCGCGAAGGGCTCGGTGTCGTTCTGGGCCTCGACCGGCACGGCGGCCGAGTTGCTGCCCACAACGGCGTAGTTGATGATCGACGAGGACGACGACTGGACGCCGCCGACGCTCGGCGAGAAGGTGGCGATCAGCGCGTGGTTGCCGATACCGAGGCTCGCGGTCAGGGTCGCGGCACCGGTCCCGGCGTTGTAGTCGCCAGCGCCGAGGTCCGTCGCGCCGTCGAAGAAGTGCACCGAGCCGGCGGTGCCGGCCGGAGCGACGGACGCGGAGAGGTTGACGTCGAGCTTGCCGTTGCCACCGGCCGTCGTGCCGCTCGGCGGGTTCACCGAGAGCGTGGTGGTGGTGGGCGTGCCGGCCGGGTTCACCGTGTAGGCCAGCACCGAGGACGTCGAACCGTTGAACGAGTCCGTGTTGGCCGGCGTGAACTGCGCGGTGAACGAGTGGTTGCCGTCGGCCGGGGTGGTCGCCAGGGTGGCGGTGCCGGTCGCGGCGTTGTAGGTCGCGGCGCCGAGGTCGTTGGCGCCGTCGAAGATGTGCACCGAACCGGCGGCACCCGCCGGCGCCACCTTGGCGGTCAGGGTGACCTGGCTGCCGTGGCTGGCCGGGCTGTTCGGGCTGGCCGTCAGCGTGGTGGTCGTGTTGGTCTTGGTGCCCGGGTACACGACCTCCCAGGTGCCCGCCGCCGGGTTGACCTGGATGTCGACCCGGTAGTAGTTCGTGTTCTGCGGCTGGCCCGGCGCCGTGGTGATGAGCCGCAGCTGGTAGATGTTCGCCAGGTTCGCGGCCGTCTCGGTGTTCGGGTTCAACGCGATGTAGCTCGCGAGGCTCGGCACGCCGGTGATGCCGGTCGCGACCGCGTTGGGCGAGGTGTTCAGCGGGGCGGGAGCGTTGGCGTTCGGGAAGTTCTGCGCGCTCGTCAGCAGGCCGCTGACGAACTGGTCCGGCGGGGTGTTGGCCTTCGGCGTGGCCACCCGCAGGAACGCGCGGCTGTCGTCTTCCCGGCCGTGCCCGTCCGCCTCCGCGTAGGCGACGATCGGGCTGTCGTTCACACTACCGCCGGTGATGACCTGGCCGGCCGCGTTGTACAGCGTGAGGCTGCCGCTCACGCTCGGGTCCGGCTCGAACGGCGGCGTGATGGTCGCCGCGAACGCGCTGCCCCCGCTCACGAGAACGCCGGCCGCGACGACCAGAGCGGCCGCCCCGACCATCAACGACCTCGAGCGAATGCCCACTTGGGGCTCCCTTCCTGTGGAACCGGCCGGCGGCGCCGACCGGGATTGCGGACCTGCGAACGAGCTGGTGGTGCGACCGGCGTCAGGCCGTGTGGCACAGGCCGGCGTCGGCGTACTGGTAGGTGAAGCCCGCCGCGTCCTCGATCAGCGGCTGCGCGAGGAACGACCGCGACAGGAACCCGCCCGGGGCGAACAGTTCCTTGTTCCACTTCGCGTTGATCTCGTTCTGGCGCACGACGATGTACACCGGGCGCGTCGTGGAGAAACCGGTGCTGAGGAGCTTCACCGGGTCGACGCTCGGCCGGGTGCCGCCGTTGAAGTACCCGTTGTGGATCATGACCTGCCGGGCGGTCGAGAACGGCGCGATCGCGTTCGCGTTGCCCTGGATCGGCGTCGGGTCGTGCTCCTCGGCCCGGAAGATGTCCGAGCGAAGCTGGGCCTCGGTCAGGCCGAGCTGCTGGATGAAGAACTGCTCGGTGCCCGAGGTGGACGGCGGCAGGATCGGCAGGATCGGCGTGTTGGCCGCCCCGGCCGGGCCGTTCCAGCCGGTGACCTGGCCCCAGTTGCGGATGGTGCCGGTCGCCGAGTAGATCTGCGCCAGGTCGGCCTTGCTGATGCCGTTGGTGCCGGCGTTGGTCGTCACCTGGTTCGACACCGCGATCTTCAGTCCGTCCAGCGCCAGCTGGTAGCAGTGCAGGCCGCCCCAGCCGTTCGTCGCGGCGGCGTCGTCCTCGCCCTTCGTCGGCGGACGCGACATGCGCACGAACTGCACCTTGTGGGTCGTGCCCTTGTCGCTGTTGTTCAAGAAGCTGACGCCGCCAGAGGTGCCGTTGGGCCGGACGACCGGCACGGTGCCAGCGCGCAGCACCACGCCAGCGCCGTTGGTCAGCTTGCCGTTCGCGTCGCCGGTCGCGTCGAAGTTGATGACGCGGCCGCCGGACGCGTTGTAGCCCGGGTTGCCGAGGTAGTCCCCGTCGGCGAGGAAGTTGAGGGCGTATTGGATCGTGTCCGATCCGATGCCGACGACGTCCACGGCCTCGGGGGCGTGGTCGGCATGCGCCGCGGTGGCCTGGGTGAGCATGAGGGCCGTGGCCCCCAGGATCCCGAGGCCGGCCTTGCTGAGTCTTCTCATTGAAGAGCCCTTCCGCCTTGCCGAAGTTCCCTGACATTTCTCTTGCGCCCACGAATGGATGCGGAAGGCACGCTGGCAGTCGCGAACCAAATATCGGGAGTCGAATCATGAACGACGAATGAAGCATTTTTTGCGCCGTTTTTGCGCCGTTTGGAAGGCAGGCGCTATCGGCGCGGTCACCATTTCGGCCACCGCGATCGGACGATGTGTTCAGATATTCGGCGAAACGGGTGGGATCAGGCGACCCGCCCGGCCGGATCGCGCCGCGCGCCACGCTGCGGCGCCGCCTCCGTCACGCCGTGGGTCATCCGCTCGACCGCTCGGGGCGCCTCGCGCAGCAGCCGCCGGCCCTCGGTCAGCAGCGCGGCGGGCAGCGCCGCCAGAAATCGCCCGACGTTGTACTGGCACTCGCGCGCCCGCAGATACGAGCGGTGCGAGACCGCGACCGGCGCACCGTCGAGCTGGACCCGCCACACCCAGTGGCCGCTGCTGCCCAGCGCGCTCGACACGGGGCTGAGGCGGTCGGCGGCGCGCACCAGGCCGAGCACGGCCTCGCGGCACTGCCCCTCGGTGTCGAAGGGTCGCTCCCCGCGGCCCAGGATCCGATTGTTGGGCGAGCACAGCATCCATGCGGTCAGCTGTTGCCGGTCCGCGACAGAGTCGTCATCGTCGGGTGTGACGATCGCCAGGAAAATGAACCGTGGCGGCAGCATGTGGACATTCCTCCCCGAATGTTCGTTACCGGCACGCCGGGATGCTCGTAGCATGCGGGCGCGCAGGCCACCGTGCTGACATTCGATATCGGCGATGACGGGCCGCGCGTAACTGATCGCACGCCGGACATGCACGAGATGAACATCAAGAAACGGCGAGTAATCCATTCAGCAGGAATGGCTGACCGAACAGGCGATAGCCACAACAGCCTTAATTGTGTCTTTGCGGCATGAGCACGTCGTCGACGTATGTGTCGACCCGCTCGTTGTAGAAGCACACCAGGCCGGCGATCGACCGGCTCTCCGGCAGCGGCGTCGCATACGACCACGCGACGTCCGGGTGCAGCTCGCCGCCGATGCGGGCCGACCAGTACTCCGCCTTACCCTTGTACGGGCAGCCGGTGGCGGAGTCGGTGTGCTCCAGCAGGTCCATCCGCACGTGGGGCTTCGGCAGGTAGTACCGCACCGGCAGCCCCGTCTCGAACAGCAGCCGCGGCGCGTCGGACTCGGCCACGGTGACACCGCCGATCTCCACCCGGACCCGGCGGGAGCTGGACAGGATGTCGACGCGGGTATACGGATCGCGCGGGTGGACGAAGACCTCCTCGTCCTCCTCGAACCAGGCGTCCATCGCGCCCCACTCGAAGCGGTAGTGACCGCGGATCTCCTCGATCGGCGAGTCGGCGTAGTACAGCGCCCCGCCCGGCGCGGTGCGCCCGCCCGCGGCGACCGTGTGCACCGCGGCGTCACCCCGGCTGGGCGAGTGCTTGACCTCGCCGTCCGGCACGAGCATCTCGGCGCGCACGTCGGCGGCCGGGAAGTAGTACGCCGGATAGTGCGGCGTCTCCCACACCAGCAGCGGTGCCACCGTGTCGGCGACCGGCACGCCGCCCAGGTAGGCCCGGACACGCTTGGCGCCGGGCTCGACGCGGACCCGTCCTCGCTTCGTGGCCATACACCTCATTGTCCACGCACACGCGCCGGCATGCGCCCCGCTCGCGCGGTGGCCCGGCCCGGACCTCAGCGCCGGCGGGCTGACCCTTCCCCCAAGCCTGATCGACCGCGGTCCATGGTCCGATCCAGGAAGCCGGCGATCAGAGGCGCGGCCTCGTCCAGGTGGGACTCGAGCAGGAAGTGGCCGCCGTCGAGCAGGTGGATCTCGGCGTCCGGCAGGTCGCGGCGGAACGCCTCCGCGCCGGTCGGCCCGAAGATGCGGTCGTTGCGCCCCCACACCGCCATCAGCGGCACCTGCGACGCCCGGAAGTAGTCGTGGACCGCCGGGTACATCACGACGTTGCTGGGATAGTCGGCGAAGAGCGCGAGCTGCACCTCGTGGTTGCCGGGCCGGCTGACCTGCGCGTGGTCGTGCAGCCACGAGTCGGGGTCCACCAGATCCGGATTCGGTACCCCGTGCACGTACTGCCACCGGATGCCGCGCTCGCTCAGCGCCTCCAGCAGGGGCTCGGCGTTCTCCGGGGTGCGGCTCTCGCAGTAGCGCCACAGCGGCTCCCAGAACGTGTCGACGAAGCCCTCCTCGTAGGCGTTGCCGTTCTGCGACACGATCGCCCGGACGTGCTCCGGGTGGCGCAGCGCGAGCCGCCAGCCGGTCGGCGCACCGTAGTCCTGCACGTACATCGCGTACTCGATGATGCCCCGCTGCGCCAGAAACGCCTCGACCACGTCCGCCAGCCGGTCGAACGTGTACTCGAACTCGGTCACCGGCGGCGCGCTGCCCAGCCCGAAGCCGATCAGGTCCGGCGCGACGACGTGGTAGTCGCCGGCCAGCCGCGGGATAAGCTCGCGGAACATGCGCGAGCTGGCCGGCGCGCCGTGCAGCAGCACCACGTGCGGCGCGGCCGGGTCGCCGGCCTCGCGGTAGAAGACGGTCTGCCCGTCGACGTGCGCGGTGCGATGATGAACGTGAACCACGGTCGCACTCTGCCCCGCCCGCCGCCAGGAAACCGCCGACGGCGTCGGTCTTGCCGGATTTCACTCACACGCGATCGGGCGCCCCGCGGACGGTGTCACCGATGGTGCGCGGGCTGGCGGTCGCGTGGCGTGGTCAACGAGGACGGCCAAGGAACAGTTCTCGCCGAGACCTCAGTCGATCTTCGTCGAGGCCTGCGGGTCGACGGCCGCGGCGACGGCGACCTCCTCCATCTCGTTGGCCAGGGCTGCCATCTGCTGGCGGGGCACGTAATGCGTATCGGCGAGCACGAGCAACGCGACCGCGCCGGGCGCGTCGTCGATGGTGACCATGAGGCGCTCGTTGAAGTACGGCAGGTTCGTCCAGCGCGGCGCCGAGGTCTGCGGCAGCGCGGCCCGGAGCACGTCCAGTGGCGGCACGACGGTGACCGTGGACTGCGGCAGCGGCGACGGGCGGTCGTTGTAGTAGCTGCCGAGCTCGACGCCCTTCGCCGCCAGCATGGCCTTCCACTCGGCGACGTCGAAGTACGCGTGCTTGTAGGCGTTGACCGACGCCCGGCGGGTGCGGGCGATCGCCTCGTCGACGGTGATCCCGGCGACGTCGGCGACGAGCAGCCCGGTCTGGCTGATGTTGCTGACGATCGCGGACAGCCCGGGCCGGAACCGGTTGCTCACCAGCAACTGGGCGACCACCGGGTTGGCGCCGGTAATCCGGGCGGTGGCGACCGCGTACACGCCGAGCAGCACGCTGCGCGCGTCGACGCGCAGCCGGGCGGCGATCGTCCACCCGGACCAAACATTCATACTAATCGAAGCATTGAATATGTGTGGCACCTGGCATATCCGTAGCCCCGCGGGCTCGCCACACGGCGCCGCGACCGCCACCGGCATCGGCGCCCATCGTTGGCTGGCCGGCTCGGCGTCACGTTCCGCTCGCCCCCGCCCGCGCTACGGCATCATGGTCCGATGGCGACCCCCACCCCGAACCCGGCCCCGGCGTTGCGGCTGCGGCCCTGGCGCGACGACGACCTCGACGCGTTCTTCGACCTCTACTCCCGCTGGGAGGTGATGCGCCACCTCGGCCCGCACCCGCGGCGGGCGCTGCAGGACCTCGACGAGGCCCGGCAGCGCCTCACCCGATGGCACGAGCGCGGGACTGGCCTCCAGCCGCCGTACGGGCTGTGGGCGATCGTCCCCGACGGCGAGGACCGACCGGTCGGCACCGTACTGCTGCTGCCGTTGCACGACGCCGCCGGCCCGACCGACGAGGTCGAGATCGGCTGGCACGTGCACCCCGAGCACCAGGGCCGCGGCCTCGCCACGACCGCCGCCGGACGGCTGCTTGACCAGGTGGACCGGCCGGTGCTCGCCCTCACCGACCCGGACAACCACGCCTCGCAGGCGGTCGCACGGCGCCTCGGCATGCGCGACGAAGGACTGACCGACCGCTGGTTCGGCCTGACCGCCCGCCAGTTCCGCACCGTTACCGATCCCGGCTGGAAGGGTCCGTAACGGCGTCACCAGAGCGCGAAGTGCCGGATTCGGGCGCTGAATCCGGCATCCTTCACGTGCGCTCCGGGCCGCCTCAGGCCTTGGTGCAGCGCTGCACCTTCCACAGTTGCGTGCGGTACAGGTCCTGGGGGCTCGGGCACGGCGGCTGCTCGAAGGTCTGGAGCACCGTCACGTAGGTCGGGCCGGCCGCGAGCGCCGGGTCGCCGGCGTGGAAATAGAAGTTGCGGTAGTTACGGACGTAGTAGCCGGTGCCCTGTACGTGGATCTCGGCGTGCTGCTGGAAGTCCACCGCGTCGGTTTGCAGGGTGAACAGCACGTACATGTAGTTCAGCGGGATCTCCGACACGAAGATCGGCTCAGTTCCGGCGGCGGCGGTGTGGGCCTGCTGGATCGCGTGGTCGACGCCGTCGGAGAAGGCCGCCCGGGTCAGTCGTTCCTCGCTCTTGAAATAGTCGAGACAAAAGAGTGCGTTGTACACCAGGGCCAGGCTCAACAGGACCGCGGGGATGGCCCGGCCGCCTCGGGCCTCGCGCAGCGACCGGCCGACCTCGACCAGCCCGACAGCGCTCAGTGCCACCAGCGGCAGGTAGAGGGCGTTGGCGCGGTTGACGTTCAGCGGCGCGACGAGGAACAGCGGCAGGCACGCCAGCAACCAGCACAGCGGCGCCAGCAGCATCCCGCGGCGGCGCACGGCGTAGTAGCAGCCGACCGCCGCGAGCGGCACGACGACCGGGCCGAGCGGCAGCCAGCCGGGCAGGACGTTCCAGATCAGCCCGTCGTCGAAGCCCGACGCCACGAACCGGACGTTACCGATCAGCGTGCCGTCGGCGGACACCTCGTCGAGCCGGGTCACGGTCAGCAGCGGCACGCTGAACGGCAGCGCCGACAGCCAGTGCGGTGCCCGGTGCAGCACGTTGTTCACCAGCAAGAAGAGCCCGAACGGCAGCGCCAGCACCCCGAAGCCGGCCAGGCTCAGCCCGAAGCCGACCTTGTGCGCGCGGATCACCCGCCAGTTGGCCAGGGCGAACAGCACGATGATCCCAACCACGACGACGGCGGCGATCCCGTACGCGTACAACGAAATCGCCAACGGCAGCAGCGACACCGGCAGCGCCCATCGGCGCCGGTCCGCCGCGCCGTAGCAGCAGACCATCGTCAGCACCCCGGCGAGCACGAAGAACGGCAGCACGTTGGACTCGAGGCTCCACCGGGTGGCCATGACATGCCACGGCAGCACGGCCAGCAGCGCGCTCGCGACCAGCCCGGTCGTCCGGTCGGCGATGCGGTGCACCAGCAGGTACAACAAATAGACGCTGAGCACCCCGAGCGCGGCCGGCAACAGCCGCAGCGACAGCACCGACAGCCCGAACACCTTGATGAACGGGATTTCGAGGTACGACAGCAGGACGTTCATGCCCGACCCGAACGCCGGGAAGTATACCGGCAGGTGGTTTCCCCATCGATCGGTACCGTGATGCAGCAGCGAATATGCCTCGTACCCGGCCGACGCCTCGTCCCGGTTCAGCCCGCTCGGCACGGCGCCGAGCCGGTAGAACCGGACCGCGAACGCCACCAGGAGGATCGCGCCCAGCCCGGCCCGGTACACCCACCGCGGCACCCCGCCCGCCGGGCCGGCGCGACTCCAAAGCTCCGCCGATGCGCCACGCATCCGATCGAGCATGACCATCCGAAGCCACCTTTCCCCCGTAGTGACCGTCCGACTATAGAGCGGCACACCCGCCCCGGGCGCACCCGTCCTCGGCGCAGCGGCTGCCGCTGGCCTCGCCGCCGCCGATCGATCCGTCGTCGTCCGCGGGCGTCTCGTACAGGCTCTCCTGCATCGCGACGGGCGCGAAGTGGGCCTCCGGTCCGCTCTGTGCCGAGCCATCGAGCCAGCCGCTGCTGTGGGCCGGCCCGTCGGGGAATAACCACGAGACCGCGTTCCTGCGGCCGGGTCCACAAAGACGTTCGAACTCCGCGGCGATCGCATCGTACGTCGCTCGGGTGCCGGTAACGGGGTCAGTCATCCTGCAAGCGTCACCCGCCGCCTCCGGATCATGAGCAGGTCTCGTGCTATCTCAGCCATACCGCCCGGCTCCGCAGGGCGGATGAGGCCGGAACATCCGCCCTTGTCATTCCGGGCAAGCGTCAAACGCCGCGAGCGGCCCCGAACGAGGCACAACCGGGGGCACGAGCAACCCGCACCACGGGTTTGCGGGGGCGTGGGTAGAGCGAAGCTCCCCCACTGGGGAACGAGCGCGAAGAAGCTACAACCCAAACGGCAAGGGGCCCCTGCCATAAAGCAGGGGCCCCTCAGGGTTGTAGCGGGGACAGGATTTGAACCTGCGACCTCTGGGTTATGAGCCCAGCGAGCTACCGAGCTGCTCCACCCCGCGTCGGCTCCCAAAGCGTACTTCGTCGATCACCACAGACCAAATCGACTACCGGCCACAGATGCGCAGCGCGGTCGCCTGTTGCTGCGCCTCCGGCATTTGACGCGGCAAAGACCCGCAGGCCGCACCTGATTGCACGCGCCTTCGGCTTCCTTCGTGCGCAGGTTGCGCAGCCCGTCGCCCGTGCCCCTCCAGTCCCGACCCGAGCCCGTCCAGTCCTGACCCGTCCCCGGAAAGTCTGGAAGCAGCGTAGAAGCGGAACGCTCACCCTCCCATTCCTGCACTGCGCCGACCTGGACTCCGACGCGCCGGACTGGTTGATGACGAACGCGGACTGCGGCAACGGCCGCGGGATGCCGCGCCGGAACGGCGCGGCGACCAGCCATCATGTTCGCCATGATCACGGAGTGAACATGCACAAAAAGCAGCACGTTCACTCCGTGATAATGCAGAACCCGAGCCACGCCCAAACCGCACCCCGCTGCGGTGTTGAGGGGCCGCAGGCGGAGCGAAGCGATCGCAAAAAACCGCGACACACGCACGACCCGCAACCCACCACGGTTTTGAGGGGGCGTGGGTGGAGCGAAGCGACCGCCAAAGCCGCAAGCCACCCACGCCCGCAACCCACCACGGTTTTGAGGGGGCGTGGGTGGAGCGAAGCTCCCCCACCCCCAGGAGCGAGCGAAGCGAGCGGACCTGGCTACTCATCAAACGGCGAAACGCCCCCCGCGTGAGCAGGGGGCGTTCAGATGAGTAGCGGGGACAGGATTTGAACCTGCGACCTCTGGGTTATGAGCCCAGCGAGCTACCGAGCTGCTCCACCCCGCGTCGGCTTGTTCACATTAGCGCACGGTCGTCCCGACTTCCAAATCGCCGGAGTGTGATCGTGTTGGGCGTCACCCGGGCCGGCCGACTGGCGGCCGGCCCGGGTGAAACGGTGGTTCGGTCAGCCGGAGGGCGGCGGCGTGGACACCGACGGAGAGGCCCCGGCCGACGGTGGGGCGCTCGGGGACGCGCCCGCCGACGGAGTCGCGCCGGCCGCCTTCACCGCGTCCTCGTACCTCGCGATAGCGTCCTGCAGGGCCTTGAGCGCCTTGCCGTACGCATCGAAGTCGCCGGACTGCTGGGCGGCCCTGAGGTCCGCGATCGCCTTGTTCATGGTGGCGACCGCCTCCTGGACCTGCGGCGTGCGCGGCGGGTTGCCGGTCTGGCCCGGGTCCGGGTTCTGGTTGGTGTCCGTCTGGGGCGGCGGCAACTGGCCGGTGATCTGTTTGACCAGTTGCTCGAGGCCGGAGGCCAGGTCATCGGCGTAGGCCAGGTACTTCGGGCCGTACGCGACCAGCACCTTCTGCAGGCGCGGGAACGTCGATTCGTTCTTCGCCTTCAGATAGATCGGCTCGACGTACAGCATCCCGCTGGCGACCGGCAGCGAGAGCAGGTTGCCGTAGAACACCTCGGAGTTCTGCGAGGTGAACTGGGTCAGCTCCTTTCGCGCGTCCGGGATCGACGTCATGGTGCCGTGCGTCTGGTTCGGGCCCTGGATCGCCGTGTTGGCCGGTAGCTCCAGCACCTGGAAGGTGGGCTTGCCGTTGACGTACGAGGCGGACATGATCGCCGCCAGGTTGCCCCGCTTCCGTGGCACCATCGCCGCGGTCAGCTGGAAGCGGGCCGAATCCTGGCCGGGCAGCTTCGCGACGAGGTAGTACGGCGGCTGGTCGGCCGTCGAGTTCGCCGGGTCCTTCGGGACCTCCCAGAAGTCCTGCCCGGAGAAGAAGCCCTCGGGCGTGGTGACGTGGAACCGGCTCAGCAGGTCGCGCTGGACCTTGAACTGGTCCTCCGGGTACCGCAGGTGGTCCATCAGGCCCTGGGAGATCGCCGAGCGCGGCTTGACCAGCTTGCCGCCGAAGGCCTTGTTCCAGGTCTTCAGCACCGGGTCGGACTCGTCGAAGGCGTAGAGGGTGACCTCGCCGGTGTAGGCGTTGACCGTGGCCTTGACCGAGTTGCGCAGGTAGTTCACGTCCTGGCGGGGATCCGGCAACACCCGTCCGGCGGTCGAGGAGTCCTGGATCGCCGTGTTCCAGTTGAGCTTCTGCGCGTACGGGTAGGTCGCCGACGTGGTGTAGCCGTCGATGATCCACAGGATCTTGCCGTCCACAACCGCCGGATAGGGGTCGCTGTCCAGGGTCAGGAACGGCGCGATGTTGCGCACCCGGGTCGCCGGGTCGCGCGTGTACAGGACCTTGGACTGGTCGTTGAGCACGCCGGAGAGCACGAAGTTCGCCTCGCGGAAGTAGGCGGCGTAGAGCAGCCGGCGCCCGAAGGTGTTCACCGCGACGCCGCCGCTGCCGTCGTACGTCGAGTACTGGTCGCCGTTCGAGGTGCTGCCGTTACCGCCGATGGGCCGGTCGAACTCGGCGTTGCGGTCGCTCGCCTTCGACTTGCCGACGATCGCGTAGACGTCGCCCATCTGCTCGCCGTAGTAGATCTGCGGGTGCTCGACGGGGATCAGGTCCTCCTCGGAGGAGCACTCGCCGGGCTTGTCGTCCTGCTTGGTGGCGTCGCGGAGGAACCCGGAGACGTAGAACGGCTGGCCGCTGCAGACCACCTGGCTGGCGGGCGCGGCGACGAACCCGTAGCCGTGCGTGTACACACTGTGCCGGTTCTGCCAGTTGTTCTGCTGCAGCTGGTTGTAGTTGATCTCGCGGACGCCGACGACGTAGTCCTGCGTCTTGCCCTTGATCGTGTACCGGTCGATGTCGAGCTTCGGGTTGAACTCGTAGAAGCCACGGACCTGCTGCTGCTGGGTGTAGGTCTCGCCCACGACGGCCGGGTCGAGCAGCCGGATGTTGTTGACCGTGACGTCCGAGCCGTCGACGAGGCTGTTCGGCGGGCTGGTGTTGTCCGCCGCGTACGGCTCGACCTTCACCTCCGTCAACCCGTATGCCTCGCGCGTGCCGTCGATCGCGTACTGGAAGTACGGCGACTCCTTCTGCAACTGGCTCGGCTTGACGGTGAACGACTGCACCGCCGCCGGGTAGATGCCGCCGACCGCGACGGCGGACAGCGCGAGCAGACCCAGCGCAAGGCCGGGCCACATCAGGTTGCGCATGAAGGCGTTGGAGAAGACCAGGATCGCGATCGCCACGACGATCGAGATCCAGGCCAGGATCTCCTTGGCCGGCAGCAGGGCGTTGATGTTGGTGTAGCCCGCGCCGTAGAGCTCCTGGGTCGGGAACTTGTCCAGCAGCAGGCCGCGCCGGTCGAGGAAGTAGGCGGCCGCCTTGAGCAGCACGAAGACCGCGACCAGGGCCGAGAGGTGAGCGCGGGCCGCGGTGGTCATCCGCTCGCCGGCGCCCTGCAGCCGGACGCCACCGAAGAGGTAGTGCAGCGCCAACGCGCCGATCAGGGCGAAGACCACGGCCGTGAAGGCGACGCCGAGCAGGTACCGCCAGAACGGGTACTCGAAGACGTAGAACGAGAGGTCGACGTGGAACTGCGGGTCGGTCCGGCCGAACGGGGTGCTGTTGCTGAACAGCATCCACTCCTGCCAGTGCCCCTGCGCCGAGAGGCCGGAGAACAGCCCGATCAGGCCGGCCGCCAGGAGGATCCAGCCGGTCATGTGCGGCAGGAGGAAGAGACGGTAGCGGTCCAGCGCGTGCTGCTCGGCCGAGTGCGGCCGCAGCAGCGGGCGGGTGCGGTAGGCGAGGTACAGGTTACCGGCGATGATCAGCCCGATCGCCACGCCGAAGATCAGAAACATCCAGATGCGGGTCGTGAGCACCCCGGTGAAGACCTGGGGATACTTGACCTCGGAGAACCACAGATAGTCGGCCCACGCCCCGACCACCCGGTCGAACAGCGTGAACAGTAGGAAGACGACCACCAGCACTGCGATCGTGACCCGGCCACGCCGGCTCACCCTGGTCATCGGATTACGCATTACCACGGTCGGCTCCGCCCGTTCGCGTACGGAAACAGCTGTTTCTGGCCTGCGCCGCTTCGCCAGACGTGACGGGAGATTGCCACCCCGCACCCCCCACGCCGTGCCGCGCGCGCCACCAGAAACTCGTTCAGCCTAGTCATCGGCTGCACAGCGTCGGTGTCCGACCAGCCCGCAGCGCATCCAGCGCGGCGAGCGCATCGTCCACGTTGTTCACCTTGATCAATGGAAGGCCGGGCTGCGGGTTGTCCATCGCCTCGGCGCAGTTGCCCGCCGGCGTCAGGAACACCTTGGCCTTGGCGGCCTTCGCGGCGACCAGCTTCTGCGGGATGCCGCCGATCGGTCCGACGTTTCCGGCGTCGTCGATCGTGCCCGTGCCGGCGATGATCATCCCGCCGGTCAGGTCCTCGGGCTCGATCGTGTCGATGATGCCGAGCGTGAACATCAGGCCGGCCGACGGGCCGCCGATCTTGTCCAGTTGGATGCTCAGCTTGAACGGGTGCGGCTGGGTCGTGGTCACCTGCACGCCGAGGCGCGGGTTGCCGTCGTCGCCGGCCTTGGTGGCGATTTCGACCGTCTGCGGCTGTCCGTTGCGGACGATCTCCACCTGGCGCGCGGTGCCGGCCGGCCTGGCCCGCACCAGCTCGGTGAGCTTGTCCGGCGCGTCGACCGCGGTGCCGTCGACGGCCTTGATGACGTCGCCCTTCTGCAGCTTGCCTTCGGCGGGGAAGCCGGCGGAGACCTCGCCGACCGCCACCAGGATCGGGTAGCCGAGCTTGCGCAGTGCCACGGTCTCCGCCGAGGTCTGGGACCGCTGGAAGTCGCGGGCGTTGTCCTCGTCGACCTGCTGCTGGGAGCGGTTCGGCGGGTAGATCAGCTCGCGCGGCACGACCGCGCGGTCGTCCTGCCACCAGCCGATCATCGCGTCGAGCAGGGTCAGGTCCGGTTGTACCGAGACGGTCGTCATGCGCAGCTGGCCCTTGGACTTCGTGACCTCCGCGCCTTCGACGCTGATGATCGGACGACCGCCGGGCTTGCCCGTGTCCGTTCCGAGGGTGTCGTACGTCGGGCCAGGTCCCATCTGGACATACGGCACGCTGACCACGGTCGCCTGCCAGGACAGCACCAACAGCAGCAACGCGCCGAACAGCACGGTGAGCCCACGACGTCTCATGGCGGCGAGCCTAGCGCTCCCGGCTCGATGTACCTGGAAGCGAGTACCGTTGTGGAATGCCCGCAGATATCCCGTTCGGCTTCGGTCCGTCTGGCGGCGACGTGCCGGATCCCAATGATCCGCGCCAGATGCAGCAATTTCTGAGCCAGCTGCAGCAGCTGTTCGCCACCCCCGGCGGCGGTCCGGTCAACTGGGATCTGGCTCGGCAGCTGGCCCAGGCCCACCTGACCGGCGGCGGCCCGGCGGCCGGCATGTCGCAGTTCCCGGTTGGCTTCGCGATGCCCGGCGTCCCCGTGCCGGTGCCCGGCGAAGACGCCGGCACCGACGCGGCCAAACCGGTCGGCGACCCGGCGGTCACCGCCGTTGAGCGCGCCGCGGTCATCGAGGCGCTGCGCCTGGCCGACCTCTGGCTCGACCCTGAGTCCTCACTCCCGTCCGGCGTGCGCGCGACCTCCGCCTGGAGCCGCGGCGAGTGGCTCAACCAGACCCTGCCCGTCTGGCGCAAGCTCTGCGACCCGGTCGCGGCGCGGATGGTCTCCGCGATGACCGAGCTGGTCCCCGAGGAGATGCGCGCCCAGATGGGCCCGATGACCTCGATGGTCGCCTCGCTCGGCGGCGCGCTGCTCGGCGGCCAGCTGGGCACCGCGCTCGGCTCGCTCGCCGCGGAGGTGCTCTCCGCCGGCGACATCGGCCTGCCGCTGGGTCCGGCCGGCACCGCCGCGATGGTGCCGGCGAACATCGCGGAGTACGGCACGGGCCTGGAGATCCCCGACGACGAGGTGCGCCTCTACGTCGCCCTGCGCGAGGCCGCCCACCAGCGCCTCTTCGGCCACGTCCCGTGGCTGCGCGGCCACGTGTTCGCCGCGGTCGAGGCGTATGCGGCCGGCATCCACGTCGACCGGGACGCGATCGAGGAGGCGATGAGCCGCATCGACCCGTCGACGCTGGGCAGCGACCCGCAGGAGCTCGTGCTCGAGGGCATCTTCACGCCCGAGGACACCCCGCAGCAGCGGGCCGCGCTCGCCCGGCTCGAGACCGCGCTCGCGCTGATCGAGGGTTGGGTCTGCCACGTGGTCGACCGCGCGGCCGGCGATAGGCTGCCCGACGTCGTGCGGCTCTCCGAGGCGTTCCGGCGCCGGCGCGCCGCGGGCGGCCCGGCGGAGCAGACCTTCGCGGCGCTGGTCGGCCTGGAGTTGCGCCCGCGGCGGCTGCGCGAGGCCACCGCGCTGTGGAACGCGCTGGCCGACCACCGCGGCATCAGCGGCCGGGACGCCCTGTGGGGCCACCCCGACCTGCTGCCGGACGAGGAGGCGTTCGCCGACCCGGACATGTTCGCCCGCACCCAGCTCGACCTGGGCGACCTCGGCTTCAGCAAGGAGATGGGCGGCGAGGAGCCGAAGGAGTAACGAGGACCAGGGCCGGGGTGAGCGGCGCCCTGGTCAGCTCAGGATCGCCCTGGTGGCTTCCCAGCCATCCAGGGCGGGGTCAAGGCGGCGCAGGTCGGACGGGCCGCGCAGGCGGTGCCAGCCGGGCGCCGCTGCGACCAGCGTGGGCTCCGGGGCCGGTCGGCGGGCCGTGACCACGTCGCCCGTCTCCGCGTCCAGCTCGGGCAGCCACTCCGGCAGCGGCAGACGGGCGGCGGCGCCCAGCAGCCCGCCGTCGTGGGCGGGTGCGATCGCGACCGCGCGGGTCGCAAGGGGTCGCAGCAGCTTGCCGATGAGCATGCCCGGCAGGTCGGGCGCGTCGGCGAGCACCACCGCAGCCTTGTCGTGGCCGTCGGCGGCCGCCGCGGCAAGCGCGGCGCGGATGGTAGGGGTCTCGACCTCGTAGATCCGGGTCGTCGGCCAGGCGATCTTGGAGGCCAGCGGAAGGTCCGCCGCGACGGCGGCGATGGCCGGCTGGATACGCGGCAGCGGGGTCAGCAGGTCGACGAGGTCCTCGGCCATCGCGGCACGCCAGGAGTCGAGGTCGGTGCCCGGCGGAGACCAGGCCACCGGCACGAGGAGGGCGACGACCGCGGCCGCCGTCATTCGGTGATCCCGAGACCGGCCGCCGCTGACACCCCCTCAAGATACCCCCGGGCCCGTTCCGCCTTCGGATAGCGGGCCACGAGCGCCCAGAACGCGCTGCTGTGGCTCGGAATCACCAGGTGTGCCAGCTCGTGCAGCAGAACGTAGTCGATGACCCAGTCCGGCATCTCCTGCACGCGGTGCGAGATGCGGATGGTACCGTCTGCCGGCGTGCAAGATCCCCAGCGACCGTTCTGGTTCTGCACCCACCGGACGCTCGCCGGGCGGGCGGCCGTGGGGTGATCGGGCAGGTAGCGGGCGGCGAGGCGCTGCGCGCGGGTGGTGAGGTCCGTGTCGGTCCGGCGGGCGCGCTGCTCACGGGCGGCAAGGCGCTCCAGCATGCGATCGACCCATTCGCGCTCCTCCGCACGGGAGAACTGGGCCGGTATCAGCACGACCACCCGCTCACCGTCGCGGTAGGCAGACACCGTGCGTCGGCGGCGCTTACTGCGCCGCACCTCGATGACCGGCTTGCGCGTCATGCCGGTCCCCCTCGGGTACCGCTCACGGAGGAACGCTAGCCGGACGCGGCCATCTCTTCGCAAGGGCCAATCTCTCGGAGCGCGCCCGTAAATCACCCATTCGTGGCAGCTCGTCGGAAAGATTCCACCGGATGACCGGGCCGTTCCGGGGCTGCGAGGGCCCCAGCGCGGATTTCATCCACCACAACCCACAGCGTTACCCACATGGCTGTCCTCACGCTGTGCATAGTGTGTACGGTGCGGTTGGAGGAAGATCTTCCGATTACGCTCGGCGTGTCCCGTCTAACCACACTTTCCCCGAGTGTCCGACAAGGCACACTCACCACGTTGGCCTAGCTGGTCAGCACCGGTGCGCGGGGCGTGCCGGACCGAGATGAGGAGGGCATCGTGGCCGAGACCTACAACGGCTACTGCGTCAAGTGCAAGGAGAAGCGGGACTTCGAGGGCGAGATCGCCATATCGAAGACCGGCATGAAGATGGCGAAGGGCGCGTGCCCGGTCTGCGGCACCACGGTCAACCGGATCCTCGGCAAGGCCTGAGCTCAGCGCCCTCGGCACTGCCCGGCCCGGTGTTCCCGGCCCGGCGTCCACGGCAAGCCCCGAACCGGGCCGCACGGCGCAGAGCGCGCCCGGAAGCCCCGCCGGGAGGACCCGCCTCCCCACCCCGGCATTTGACCCGGATACGTCCGCCACTCCATGACGGACATATCCGATATTTCGGTTATGCGGCATTGTCCGTGAGCCCCCAGAGTCGTCGCGTGGACCTGGCTCGGCGGCGCGCTTGCGCTGCCCGCCCACCGGGCCGCCCCGGCCCGGTGGGCGCCCGTTCCGTCCTCGTGGGGCGAACAGGCCAAGACCTGAACCATCGACCCGCGCACAGCAGGACACGAGCGGCCGAACCGGCAGGGGCCCATCCGGCTGGCCTTCCCGGGCGGAATGCGGCCTTTTGCACCGCAAGCCTGTGGATAACCCGGCCACGGGCTGTGGATAACCCAAGTCCACGGTGGATCGTGCTGTGGATAACCGACTATGGCTGGGCCCCGGACGTGCGAGCGTTTCGGGCATGCGACCGACGCTGCTACCCGGACTACGGCGCCTCTGGCGCAACGAGCGCACCGTCCAACTGGGCACCGACCCCTCCGCCGCGATCGTGCTGGAGCTGCGCCGGCCGGAGCTGGCCCGCGTGCTCGACCTGCTCGACGGCTCGCACACGCTGCAGGCGCTGCTCACCGCCGCGGAGTCGCTCGGGCTCGACGGCGCCGATGTGCTCGATCTGGTGCAGGCCCTGCGCTCGGCCGGGCTCGTAGTCGGCGCGCACGCGCTGGTGCCCACCGGGCTGCCGGGGCCGGTGGGCGCCCGGCTCGCCGTCGAGGCGGCCGCCATCGGGCTACGGCTGCGCGCCGGCGACGAGGCCCGGACCCCGGCCGACGTGCTGCGCCGGCGCACCGCCTCGCGGGTCGTGGTGGCCGGGGACGGGCCGCTGGTCGCGCCGCTGGCCACCGCGCTGGCCGGGGCCGGCGTCGGGCACGTGCACCCGGTCGTCGAGGGCACCGCGACCCACGCGGACGTGGCCGTCGGCGGGCTCGCATCCGAGGACGTCGCCGCATCGCGGGCGATCGCGACCTGCACGGCGATCGTGCGGTTCGCGCCGGGCGTGGATGTCTCGTCGGTACGGTCGGACAACGTCGACTTCGTCGTCAGGGTCGGCGACCGGCACCCGCCCGCGCTGGCCCGCCGCGGCATCCGGCTGCACACGCTGCCGCGGCTGGAGGTCACCGTACGGCTGGGCACCGTCCTCGTCGGCCCCCTGGTCCGCCCGGCCGGCTCCCCCTGCCGGCTCTGCCTGGACCTGCACCGGCGCGACCGGGACCCGGCGTGGCCCGTGCTGGCCGCCCAGCTGGCCACCGCCCCGCCCGGCGTCGGCGAGCCGTGCGCGCTCACCACGGCGATGGCCGGGGCCGCCTTCGCCGCCGACGAGGTGCTCTCGTACCTCGACGGGGCGCCGCCGCGCACCGAGGCGGCGATCGTCGAAATCGCCCGGCCCGGCGAGTTCCGGCGTCGCGAATGGGTGGCCCACCCACGCTGTGACTGCCGTCGCCGTCGTCGAGGTGCTCCGAACGGGTAAGAATGACTTGTGACCGAGATCCCTAGGGGCGCAGTCGCCCGCACCGCAAGGCTGGCGTCACTCCCCCTCGGGCTGGCCGGCCGAGCCGCCCTCGGCCTTGGCAAGCGCGTCACGGGCATGGCCGCCGACGTGGTTTCCGCCGACGTCCAGCGCCGCACCGCCGAGCACCTCTTCAGCGTCCTCGGGCAGCTCAAGGGCGGCGCGATGAAGATGGGGCAGGCGCTTTCCGTGTTCGAGGCCGCCCTGCCCGAGGAACTCGCCGGGCCCTACCGGGCGGCCCTGACAAAGCTGCAGGAGGCCGCGCCGCCGCTGCCGGCCGCCAGCGTTCACAGGGTGCTGTCCGGGTCGCTGGGCGAGGACTGGCGCTCGATGTTCAAGGAGTTCGACGACAAGCCGGCCGCCGCGGCGAGCATCGGGCAGGTGCACCGGGCGGTCTGGAGCGACGGGCGGTCGGTGGCCGTCAAGGTGCAGTACCCAGGCGCCGGCGACGCGCTGCGCTCGGACCTCAACCAGTTGGCCCGCTTCGCGGGGCTGTTCAAGGCGATCCAGCCGGGCCTCGACGTCAAGCCGCTGGTGCAGGAGATCCGCGACCGCGTGACCGAGGAACTCGACTACGAGCTCGAGGCCCGGTCGCAGACGGCGTTCGCCAAGGCGTTCGACGGCGACCCGGACATCTACGTGCCGCCGGTGCTCGCCTCGTCGCCGCGCGTGCTGGTGACCGAATGGGTCGAGGGCAAGCCGCTGTCGGCCATCATCTCCGGAGGCAGCGAAGAGGAACGCAACCGCGCCGGGCACCTCATGGCGCTGCTGCACTTCTCCGCGCCGGCCCGGGCCGAGATGCTGCACGCCGACCCGCACCCGGGCAACTACCGCCTCCTCGCCGACGGCCGGCTCGGCGTGCTCGACTTCGGCGCGGTCGCCCACCTGCCCGGCGGGCACCCCGAGGTGATCGGCCGGCTGACCCGGCTGGCCCTGGCCGGCGACTCGCAGGCCGTGCTCGAGGGCCTGCAGCAGGAGGGATTCATCAAGCTCGACGCGAAGGTCGACGCGCCTGCGGTGCTCGGCTACATCCGGCCGATGCTCAACCCGATCGCCGACGAAGAGTTCCAGTTCAGCCGCGCCTGGCTGCGCGCCGAGGCGGGGCGGCTGGCCAACCCGAAGAGCCCGGCCTATGCGCTCAGCCGCCAGCTCAACCTACCCCCGTCGTACATGATGGTGCACCGCGTGACGCTGGGCTCGATCGGTGTGCTGTGCCAACTGGAGGCGCGGGCCGGCTACCGGGCGATCCTGACCGAGTGGCTGCCGGGCTTCGCCGATCCGGCGGCCAAGGAGCCGGCGGTGAAGAAGACCCGGCGCCGCAAGTAGGAAACCGGAAGGCGGAGACGCGGAAACGGGCCCCTCATGGCGAGGGGCCCGTTTGCCGATCTCAGTGTCGGGTCAGGTGCTGCTCCTGCTCGCGCTTGGCGCGCATGGCGATCTGACGGGCGGACGGGTAAGCCTCAGAGCGCTTCAGAGCCTGAGGCCCACGCATTCGCGCGCGCGACAGTGCTTCATGAAGTAGTTGCAAGGACATCGCGAAGCTCCTGGGTCGGTTGGTTCGTACGTCGGTGCTGATCTCGGTGTGACGAAGCCGGGTCGGTCGCGCGGCGCGCGACACTCGGCTGGCTGGCAGGCGATGTGCGTTCATGTCAGGCCGCCACCCCGGCGGTGACCGCCGCGGTGCGAGCCGCGACCTCGACCCGCAGGACGGCGTCGCGAGCGACGTCCTCCTTGCGCGGGCGGCCCCGCGGACGCTTGCGCGGCACGACGGCGCCGCGCTCGAAGATCTCGCCGCCCCAGACTCCCCAGGGCTCGGCGCGCTCGATCGCGCCCGCCAGGCACTCGGCGCGGAGCGGGCACTCCACGCAGAGCGACTTCGCGAGCTCGAGCTCCGCCGGCGAGTCGGCGAACCACAGGTCCGGGTCGAAGGTGCGGCACGGCAGGTCGGACTTGACGCCTCGCGCAGCGACGCGGAGACGCTCGTCCACGGCCGACTCGACGCGCACGTCGATCGATGCCAAGGCCAGACTCATCCCGGTCACCCCTTTCTGTTTGTCGATCGTTTGGTGTGATCGTCCGGTGCAAATGAATGAGGCCGCGGATCCCGGTAACGGGTTCCGCGGCCTCGAGGTGAGCCGGTGAGTCGGTCTCTGCTAGACCGGCCTGCCTCGAGGTGGTATGCCGCGGACTCCGCCATTGGGCTTCGGAGCCGTCATGTCGTGCTTCGCGCTGAACCCAGTGGTCCCCTGAACCCGGATTCCGCGCTGGTCGAGCTGAGCCGCCGAGGCGACATGGATCTCATCGATACGGATGACGTCGGTGCGGGTCTGCTCTTTGCCACCCGGCTCGGTGCCCCGAACCGGCAGGTCGACCCGGACCGACCCGGTAGCGACCGCCGCGACGAGCGCGGACGGTGCCGGGACGGCGGCCGGGGCCGCCTCGACGGCAGACGGAGTCAGCGCCAAGTCCTGAGCCAGGGCGGACTCCTGCCATTGCAGCGAGGCGGGCGACGCCAAGAGGCGACGGGCCGACACGGCCGACGGGCAGACGGCAGGCAGCAGCGAGCGCCGCTCCAAGATTGAATAGAGCTTCACGGGTGCCACCTTCTCTCCGCAGACTCGTGATCGGTCGCCGCCGGTCTTCCGGCGTCGTGTTCGCAGGCTATGCCGTGCCTCAACGGTAGGGCAATCGAATTTCCGGAGAAAGTCCTTGTCACATTTCCAGCGGCCCGGCAACCGACTGAACCGCTGCACGGTCCGCCGCGTTCGCGCAGGTCAACGGCGCCGAGCTGACGCCGCGACGGCGGAGCGCGGCGCCCGGCGGTCGTTACGCGGGCGGCGAAACGGCACGTCCGGGTGACCGGCCGGGCCGAGGCCGGAGCCAGACCGGAGCGCGGCGGGGAGAACAGGACTGGTCAGGCATGCCCGTCGGTGAGGCCATCGACGGTGGCGCCACCGATCAATGCGAGGACGTCGTCGCCGTACAGCGTGAGCTTGCGCGGGCCGATGCCGGCGATCGCCGCGAGCTCCTCGCGGCGGCCGGGACGGCGCTCGGCGATGGCCGAGATGGTGACGTCGGTGAAGATGACGAACGCCGGGACCTTCTGGATCGCGGCCAGCCGGGCGCGCCAGTCGACGAGCCGGGCGAGGAGCTCCTCGTCGAGGTCCGACGGGCAGGTGGCGCAGCGGCCGAGCTTGCGGTCGGCGCCGTTGAACAGCCCGGTGCCGCAGACCCGGCAGGAGACCGCCATGACCCGGCGGGCCCGGCCGGCCACGGCGGCCTTGTCGAGCGGGCGTCGCGGGTGGCGGGCGTCGGGCGAGGCGGCGAGTTGGCCTCTGGCAGAGGGCACGAAGCGGCTCGGGCGGCGGGGGCGGCCGCCGGGCGTGCGGGCGGCGGCGTGGGAGAGCCACAGGGTGTGCCGGGCCCGGGTGACGCCGACGTACAGCAGCCTGCGCTCCTCCTCCACCGCGTCGGGCGTGCGGGCGTGGATGACCGGCAGCGTGCCCTCGGCGAGGCCGACCAGGAACACCGCGTCCCACTCCAGGCCCTTGGCCGAGTGCAGCGACGACAGCGTGACGCCCTCGACGGTGGGCACGTGCTGCAGCGCCGCGCGCCGGGACAGCTCGGCGTTGAAGTCCTCCAGCGCCGGCCCGGGACTGCCCTCGGCCAGGTTGACCAGCGCGGCGACCGCCTCCCAGCGCTCGCGCTGCGCGCCGCCGGCAGGCGGGGTGTCCGGCCGCCAGCCGACCCGCTCCAGCGCCAGGTGCACGGTCTCCACCAGGCCGCCGCCGGTGTCACCGCGGTAGGAGCGCAGGGCGATCATCGCCTCGCGGACCTCGACCCGGTCGAAGAAGCGCTCGGTGCCGTGCAGCACGTAGGGGACGCCCGCCTCGGCGAGGGCCTCCTGGTAGACCTCGGACTGGGCGTTGACCCGGAACAGCACGGCGATCTCGCGGGCCGGGGTGCCGGCGGCGATCAGCTCCGCGCATCGGGCGGCCACCGCGGCGGCCTCCTCCGGCTCGTCGGCGAAGGTGTGCACGGCCGGCTCCGGGCCGGCCGCGCGCTGGCCGACGAGCTCCAGGCGCAGCCGGGACAGGTCGCCGCGGGCGCGCGAGATGACCGCGTTGGCCAGGCCGACCACCTGCGGGGTGGAGCGGTAGTCGCGGACCAGCCGGACCACCGTGGCCGCCGGGTGGCGGCGCTTGAAGTCGACGAGGTACGACGCGCTGGCGCCGGTGAACGAGTAGATCGTCTGGCTGGCGTCGCCGACCACGGTCAGGTCGTCGCGGTCGCCGAGCCAGGCCTCCAGCAGCCGCTGCTGCATCGGGTTGACGTCCTGATACTCGTCGACGACGAAGTGCCGATACTGCGCCCGGACCTGCTCGGCCACGTCCGGGTGCTCCTCGATGGCCCAGATCGCGGCGCGGATCATGTCCTCGAAGTCGATCACGCCCTGGGCGCGCTTGATCCGCTCGTAGTGCGCGTACACCTTGGCGACCTTGGCCGCGTCGAACGGCGGCTCGCGCATGGCCTTGGCCGCCGCGGCCGCGTAGTCGTCGGGCTCGATCAGCGAGGCCTTGGCCCACTCGATCTCGCTCGCCAGGTCGCGGGAGGCCTCGCGGTCGGTCTTCAGCCCGGCCCCGGTGGCGGCGAGCGCGACCAGCCGGGCCTTGCTGTCCAGCAGTTCGGGCATCTCGCGGCCGGAGAAGAGGCGGGGCGCGAAGTATCGCACCTGCCGCAGCGCCGCCGCGTGGAACGTGCGCGCCTGCACGCCCTCGGCGCCGAGGCGGCCGAGCCGCTCGCGCATCTCGGCCGCGGCCCGGGCGGTGAACGTCACGGCGAGGACGTGCTGGGCGCGGACCTGCCCGGACCGGACGCGATGGGCGATGCGGTGCGTGATCGCCCGGGTCTTGCCGGTGCCCGCGCCGGCCAGGATGCACAGCGGCCCCGCCGGGGCGGTCACCGCGACCGACTGGTCCGGATCCAGGCCGTCCAGGATGGGCCCCGCGAGAATCTCTGAGGAGTCCGCCACAGCTGGACATCATTCCAGCCGGGTGCGGTGTTATGCGGTTTTGCCTTGTGTGACCCGGCCGATGCTTCTTGGAGGAACCACGCCATGCTGACCATGTACTCGACCACCTGGTGCGGCTACTGCCACCGCCTCAAGACCCAGATGGACCGCGAGGGCATCCAGTACCAGGTCGTCGACATCGAGCGGGACTCGGAGGCGGCCAAGTTCGTCGAGAGCGTCAACGGCGGCAACCAGACCGTTCCCACGCTGCGCTTCGACGACGGCACGGCCTTGACGAACCCGTCGATCGTGCAGGTCAAGAAGCACCTGGAAACTGTCGGTAGCTGAACGGGCGCGATCCGCTACGGCGGCCTGCGCGAGGTCGAGCCCGCGCAGGCCGCCGCCGTGCTGAAGCTGTGGCGCGCCGAGGCGCTCAGGCGTGCAGCCACTCGGTGATCAGATAGTGCGCGATCGACGCGGGGAACGGCAGCCCGAACTCCTGCGACTCGCCGTCGAGCACCGCGGCGATCTCGGTGCGGGTCAGCCAGCGCGCCTCGGCGATCTCCTCGACGTCGACCGTGATCGCGGCGCCGGCCGGGGCGAGCGCGTGGAAGCCCAGCATCAGCGAGCCCGGAAACGGCCACGGCTGGCTCGCCACATAGCTGACGTCGCCGACGCGGACCCCGACCTCCTCGAGCACCTCCCGGGCGACCGCCATCTCGGCCGACTCGCCGGGCTCGACGAACCCGGCCAGCGTCGAGAAGCGCGGCACCGTGGCGCCCAGCGCCTTCCACTGCGCGTTGAAGCCGAGCAGGCAGCGCCCGTCGGGCCCGGTCACGCCGTCGTGCACCAGCATGATCACCGCCGGGTCGGTGCGCGGCCAGAGCGTCTCCCCGCCGTCCTCCGTCATCCGGACCCAGCCGCCCTGCGCCGCGACGGTCAGCTTGCCGCTCAGCGGGCTGTACGGATGCCGCGAGTGCCAGTTGGCGAGCGCGACAGCGGTGATGAACAGCCCCGCCGGCAGGTCGGACAGCGCGTGCCCGACCTGGCGCAGGTTGACCCGGCTGGTGCCGTCGATCGGCACGGTGTCGGCGGCGACCGCGAAATACACGGTCCCGTCCTCCTCGCCGAGGAAGAAGCGCTCCCCGGCCGGCGCGTCGGCCGGGTCGAGGAGCACCAGCTCCGGCGGGTCGCCCGGGCGAACCAGCACGTGGCCGTCGTCGACGACCACGACCCGGGACCGGTCCCATGCGGCCGAGAGCCACGCCTCGTCGTTACGCCGGTGCGCCGCCCGGTCCAGCGGCCCGCGCGCGAGCGGCGGGCCGGGCCGGTCCCGCGATGCATCGGCGCTCGGCCGCACGGCTGTCACGACTCTTCGGCCCGGATGACCGGCGTCAGGGCGGCCAGCGAGTCCTCGACCTTGGCGGCGTCGCCGAGGACCACCGCGGCGGCCCCGGTCGGGGCGAGGTATCGCGCGGCGGCCGCGGCCACATCGTCCTTGCCGGCCCGGGCCAGCCGTGCCGCGTGCTCGGCCAGGTAGTCCAGCCGCAGGCCGAAGCCGGCGTAAGTGGACACCAGACCGGCGAGCCCGGCCTGGGTGGACATGCCCAGCTGCAGCGTGCCGAGGGCGTATTGCCGGGCCTGATCCAGCTCCTCGTCCTTCGGCGGCAGGCTGGCGATCCGCCCGAGCTCGTAGAGCGTCTCCAGCAGCGCGGGGCCGGTCACCTCGGTGGCCACCTCGGCGGAGAGCACCAGCGCTGAGCCGGCGGCCGCGTGCTCGATCAGCGAGTGCGGGCCGTAGGTGTACCCCTTATCCTCGCGGATGTTCTCGACCCACCGGGAGGAGAAGTAGCCGCCGAAGACCAGGTTGGCCAGCTGCAACGCGGCGTGGTCCGGGTGCTTGCGCGACACCGCCGGCAGGGCCAGGCGCAGCGAGGACTGCACCGAGTCGGGCCGGTCGACCAGGGTCAGCGGCCCGGGCACCAGCGCGGGGGTGGGCGGCAGCTCGGCCACGACGCCGCCGCCGTTCCACTTGCTGAGCATCCGCTCCGCGGCGGCGATCGCCTGCTCCGGCTCGAGGTCGCCGACGACCACGAGCGTGGCGCCGGCGGGGTGCAGCCGCTCGGCGTGCAGCGCGCGCAGCTCGTCGGGGACGACCGCCTCGACCTGCTCGGGCGAGGGCGTCTGCACGGCGTACGGGTGGCTGCCGTACATCCGCTTGAGCAGTGCCACCCGGGCCAGGTGGCCGGGCTGGCTCTGCGCCACCCGGATCCGGTCGACCAGCCGGGACCGCTCGGTGTCGACCTCCTCGGCCGGGTAGGCCGCGTCGGTCAGCACCTCGGCGAGGATGTCCAGCAGCCGGTCGAGGCCGTCGACGAGGGCGTTGCCGGAGATCAGCAGGCGGTCGGGGTCGGCGCCGGCGGACAGCCCGCCGCCGACCTTCTGCAGCTCGGCGGCGATGTCGACGGTCGACATGGTCGAGGTGCCGGACAGCGCCGTCTGGGTCAGCAGCGCGGCCCGCGCCAGGTGCGCCTGCGCGAACGGCACCCGCAGGCGTACCTCCACCAGCGGCACCGACGCGCGGCGCAGCGCGATCACGGTCAGACCGTTGTCCAGCGTCTGCTCGACGGTGGTCGGCAGCTTGAGGGGGCGGTTGGGCCCGAGCACCGGCAGGGCGCGCGGCGGGATTGTCACAGTCACTTGGCTCCTCCGGCGATGACCTCGACCGCGGCACGGCGCGACGGGACGAGCTGCCCCGCGGCCGCGACAATCTGCTCCTCGGTGACCTCACCGATCAGCGTGTGCAGCCGGTTGAGCAGCTCCGGCTCGCCGCGCTGCTGTTCCAGCACGGCCATCTGCAGCGCGCGGCCCAGCACCGCGTCGGTGTCGCGCAGCAGGTGGGTCGCCATGCGCGCCTGCGTGCGGCTGAGCTCGTCGGGGGCTAGGCCGTCGCTCGCGATGCGCGCGCACTCCTCCTCGACGCTGCGCAGGACCTTGTCCACGTCCCCGCCCGGCGGCAGGAACGCCTGCAGGACCAGGGCCGTGGGGTCCCGTACGGCGAAGGGCTCCCCCATGAACCCGATGTACCCACCGATGCTCGTCACCGACCGGTCGCGCAGCACCAGGCGCTCGACGAGGCGGGAGGCATCTCCGTCGGTGAGCACCTCGGCGAGTACCACATACGGCAGATATGCGGAGAGATCGCTGATCGGATCGGGCACCCGCCACGCGGCCGCGACCGCCGGCATGGGCGCCAGGCGGTCGGTGTATGAGGAGCGGCGCTCCGCGGTCAGGTCGGGCTCGGCGAAGTCCGGCCGCTGCGGGGCGGGCCGGGCCGGCACGTCGCCGAAGTGTCGCTCGACGAGCTCGGTCGCGACGGCCACGTCGAAGTCGCCGGAGACCGCGAGCACCGCGTTGCCGCAGGCGTAATACCGGTCGAAGAAGTCCGCGGCGTCGGCGACGGTGGCCGACTCGAGGTCCTCGAAGGAGCCGTAGCCGTCGTGCGCGTTGGCGAACGTGTCGAACATGACCGGGGGAACGCGCAGCCAGGGGAACCCGCCATACGGCCGGTTGAGCACGTTGACCCGGATCTCCTCCTTGACCACGTCGATCTGGTTGCGCAGATTCTCCTCGTTGAGCCGGGGCGCGCGCATGCGGTCGGCCTCGAGGAACAGCGCACGCTCAAGCGCGTTGGCGGGCAGCGTCTCGTAGTAGTCGGTGTAGTCGAAGTGTGTCGAGCCGTTGAACGTGCCGCCCGAGCCCTGCACGTGCCGGAAGTGCGCGAGCTTCTCGAGGTTTTCCGAGCCCTGGAACATCAGGTGCTCGAACAGGTGGGCGAATCCGGTGCTCCCCTGCGGCTCGGATCTGATGCCGACGTCGTAGACGACCGCCACACCGACGACCGGCGCGGCGCGGTCTGGGGTCAGCACCACCCGCAGGCCGTTGGGCAGGGTGAAGCGCTCGACGGGATACTTGGACGCCGGGATCCGCACGGCGGGGCTACGACTGGACACCCACCGAATCTACTTCGTCCTGGGACAAACGCCGGATTCGGCGTTCGGCCAGTCCGGCGTAGCAGGCCAGACCCGCGATCACCGCCAGCAGCGGCAGGCCGAGCAGCCAGCCGTACTCGCCCCGCGACCGCGGCCGCGGCGGCGTCGCAACCGGCGCGGCGACCGGCGACACGCCGGTGGCTGGCGCGCTCACCGAGGGTGAGGGCGAGGGTGGCGGTAGCCGCCGGGTGAGGGCCTGGACCAGGTCGAGACGACCGAGGCCGTACTCCGGGTCGACCCCCTTCGGGCCGGCGTCGACCGCGGTCAGCATCAGCCGGCGCACGATCTCGTCCGCCCGGGCGCCCGGATACGCCGAGCGCACCAGCGCGACCGCGCCGGCGAGCAGCCCGGGCGAGGCGCTGCCGTCGTCGACCCGGTATCGGTTGCCGCTGTTGGTGGTCATGATCTGGAACCCGGGCACGCCCAGGCCGAGCCGCCGGCCGCTGGCCGATCGCACGCGCACGTCGCCCGACCGGGTGAGCGGGATCGCGGCGAGCACCCCGTCGTAGGCGGCCGGGTAGGGCTCGAACTGGCGACCGGGCTGGTCGCCGTCGGCGGCCACCACGATCGCGTCGGCGGCCAGCGCGTCGCGGATCGCCTGCGCCAGCCGATCGCCGGGGGCGACGGAATACCCGACCACGATCACGGCGGCCCGATGCGAGACCGCCAGCTCGATGCCGGCGGCCAGGTCGTCCGGGCCCGGCCGGCGGTCGGCCGGCGTGTCGAGCACCACCGGCAGCACCTTGGCGCCGGGCGCCACGCCGATCACGCCGTCGCCGCGGCCGTTGCCATGGCCGTGCCCGGCGATGGCGCCCGCCAGCGCGGTGCCGTGGCCGTCGGGGTCGGCGCCGAAGGCGTCACCCTGCGAGGGCTGGTCGGTGGGCGAGGGCTGGTTGCCCCGGCCGACGAAGACCGGGTCCAGAACGGCGCCGACGAGGTCGTCGTGGGTGCGGTCGACGCCGCGGTCGACGATCGCGACGGTGACGCCCTCGCCGCGGCTGCTCTGGTTGGCCTCGGCGACGCCGAGATATCGCAGGTGCCATTCGGCGTCACGGATGACGTCCGCCCGGGCGGGAAGGGCCGGCAGGGCAGCCACGGCGAATCCAATCGCCACGGCGAGAGCGAGCCGCTGCTTCATGCGCGATAGCGTGCCGGATGAGCGCAACCCGCGCCAGCCGAGCCCGACCGGGCGCAGCTCAGGCCGGGCGGATGCTGGCGGGGGCCTCGTCGGCGACGTGGTCGTACTGACGGTGCGTGTCGGGGATCGATACGTAGAGGATGGCCGCGTCGGGCTTGCCGAGATCGACCAGCGCGATCGACACCAGCTCGCTCTTGGCCCGCAACCCGACCTGGTTGAAGTGCAGCCGGAACTTCAGCAGCCGGGCCGGGCGCCCGCCGAGCGTCAGATCCTTGGCCTCGATCTGCTCGAGCTGGTTGCCCTTGGGGTAGAAGCTGACCCGCACGTCTGCGGCGATCTGGTCGCCGACGCAGTGCAGGTCGAGCACCATGCCGTCGTTGACCGCGGCCGGCACGTGCCCGGAGAGGATCGTCGCGTGGTAGTTGTTGCCGTTGCCGTCGTAGTCCGGCTCGGTGATGAAGTCCTGCCCGATCCGATAGACGATCTTGAGTTCACCCAGCTCGTGCCAGTTCTCCTGAAGGGGCCGCCAGGGTGATCCGAACTCTTTGTAGCTGATCCCCGACTCACTGTCGACGGTCCGTGGCCCCGCCGGGACCTCATCACCGCCCCGGTTGGGGTTGTCTGGCGGGATGCTCGGCGGCGGGCAGCGCCGCGCCAGCTCGGGTCGCGTGTCGCTGGGCGCCTGCGCGTGCCGGTTGAACAGGCCGCCCGGCGTCGTCGCGTTGTTCGTCAGCACCGACACCAGGATCACGATCAGCCCGATCGCGACAATCAGGACGGCACCCCCGCCGAGCCACTTCATGATCCGCTGGTTGCGCCGGACCGGGTCGTCGTCATCGTCCGGCCCGGAGTTGCTCATGTCCGGCGGCGGCCCGATCGGCGGTGTGCCCAGCCGCGAGCCGCGCCCCGAGGCGTATCCCGACGCGACGCGTGCGGGATCCCCCGACCCGCTGGGGATCGGCCGGGTCGGGGACGGCGGCGCGGACTCGCTCCCGACCGGTTCGATCACGGTCTGCGTGTCCGGCACGGCCCAGGGCGAACGCTGCTCGGTCATCTCACGCCCAAGTGTCGCAGCCGGACGCGACGACGGCCAGCGATCCCCGCAGGCGGCCGGGTCAGGTTTGCTCGAGGCGGCTCAGGGCTGCGGCTGCGGCGGCGGGTTCAGCTGGGTGACCTGCGGATACCGCGGCCCGTCCGCCGCGGCGGCCCCGAGGACGATGAAGGCGACGGTGAGCACCCCGGCGACCGCGATCCCGACCACCAGGGCGATCTCGCGAACGTGCGATGCCTGCATCCCGAACGCTTCTCCTCGCATGCCCTCTTGGACAGCTTCGAGGAGCAACCGGTTCCACCGACAGCGAGCTGTCGGAACCTTGCCAATGCGTTCGCGCTTCCGCACGCCGAGCCTCGGGGCTATCGGGACGAGGGCAGCGAGGCGATGAGGGCGAGCAGGCCGTCCTCGTCGAGCAGGTCGGCCGGGCGGACCGTCTCGCCGCTGCGCACGTAGAAGAACGCGGCACCCACCGTGTCGAGCGGCACGCCCCGCAGCTCGGCCCAGGCCAGCCGGTACGCGGCCAGCTGCACCGCCGCGGCCGTGGCGTCGGCGCCGGCCGGGCGGCCGCCGGTCTTCCAGTCCACGACGTCGTAGCGGCCGTCCGGGTAGCGGTACACGGCGTCCATCCGGCCGCGGACCACGACGCCCGCGATGACCGACGCGAACGGCACCTCCACGTCGAACGGCACCCGGTCGGCCCACTCGCCGGCCAGGAAGCGCGCCTGCAGCTCGCTCAGGGCGGCGTCCGGCGCGGCGCCCTCGTCCGCGGCGCCGGGCAGCTCGTCGAGATCCAGCAGCCGCTCGGCCCGGAAGCGCTGCTCCAGCCAGTGGTGGAAGGCCGTGCCGCGGCGGGCATACGGGTCGGGGCGGGCCGGCAGCGGGCGGCGCAGGGCCACGAGCTGCGACACCGACAGGTGCCCGGGCAGCGACACCTCGACCGCGGCGTCCGCGCGGGGGCCGAGCCGGGCCCGCTCGGCCAGGAGCAGCCCGGCCTCCGCGGCCCAGCGCGCCACCACCGGATCGGGCACCACCACCGAATCGGGCACCACCACCGAATCGGCCACCTCCGGCGCGTCGGGCGCCGGGTCAATGTGCGCATCGGAAGACGGGACGTCGTACGCCGGGGCGGCGCGGACCAGTGCGGCGGCCGCCTCCAGCAGCGGCCGGCGGGGGCCGAGCGGGTCGGCTGGCCAGCTCGCGCTGGGCACGTCGAACGCGGTCGGGTTCTGCGCGTCGGACTCCGGCTTCGGCGCCCACGCGTCGACCACCCCGGCGCCGGCCAGGCAGCGCTCGCGGATCTCCTCCAGGAACACCGACGGGCCGCGGGCCCGCTTGACGCCCTCTCCCCACCAGTACCCGCTGGCCAGCAGCAGCCGGCGGGGGCGGGTGACGGCGACGTACGCCAGCCGCCGCTCCTCCCGCACGTCGTGCTCGCGCCAGTCCCGGTTGAACGTCTCCAGGGCGTTCACCACGCCCTTGACGTCGGCGACGCCGGAGAGGTCCAGCGTCGGCAGGCCGGCGTGGTCGCCGCGCAACGGGAACGGCAGCACCCCCAGGCCGCGCAGCCAGTGGTCGCCGGCGTTGCTGGGGCCCGGGAAGACGTCGGCGCACAGCCCGGCGACGGCCACGACGTCCCACTCGAGGCCCTTGGCCGCGTGCGCGGTGAGGATCTGCACCGCGCCCTCGACGACCTCGACCTCGCCCGGCGCCAGGCCACGCTCCTCGTTCTCGGCCGCGGCCAGGAACGCCAGGAACGCGCTCAGCGTCGCACCCTCCGACTCCGTGGCGAAGCGGGCCGCGATGTTGCTGAACGCGTCGAGGTGACCGCGGCCCAGGCCGGCGTCGCCAGGGCGGGCCGCGACCTCCACGTCGAGGCCGGTGACCCGCTCCAGGTCGGCGACCAGGTCGGGCAGCGTCTGGTCGAGGCGGCGGCGCAGGGCGCGCAGCTCGGCGCCGAGGCGCACGAAGCGGTGGTGTCCCTCGGCGGAGTACGCCTCCGGCTCACCCAGGTCGTCGAGTGCCTCGACCAGGATGGCCTCGTCGAGGCGGTCGGCGAGCTCGGGCTCCGCGTTCGCGTCGCCGTGGCGGCGGGCGGCGGCCAGCGCGCGGGCCCGGCGGTACAGGGCGACGAGGTCGCGCGGGCCGATCCGCCAGCGCGGGCCGGTCAGGATGCGCAGCAGCGCGGCGCCCTCGGCCGGGTCGGCGAGCACCCGCATGATGCTGACGACGTCGCGCACCTCGGGCGTGTCCAGCAGCCCGCCGAGGCCCACGACCTCGACCGGCAGGCCCCGCGAGCGCAGCGCGTTCTCCAGCGCCGGGATCTGGGCCCGGGTGCGCACGAGGACCGCGGTCGACGGCCGGTCCTCGACCGGGATGTCGTACGGGAACGTGTCCGGGTCGACCTTCGCGGCCAGCCGCCACGAGGCGAGGACCCGGTCGGCGAGCCAGGCGGCCTCCTCGGTGTACGTGTCGAGCAGCGCGCAGTGCACCGTCGCGGTGGACGCCGGCTCGGCCAGCACGTCGGCGGGTGCGAGCTCCTCGACCCGGGCGCCGGAGGAGCGCAGCGGCAGCGACAGCGCGTTGGCCACGTCGAGGATCTCCGGCCGGTTGCGCCAGCTCGTGGTCAGCGACAGCAGCGGCGCCGGTTCGGTGTCACCGCCCCGGGTCTCGACCGGGAACTCGGTCGGGAAACGGTCCAGCGTGCCGGCCGAGGCGCCGCGCCAGCCGTAGATCGACTGGCACGGGTCGCCGACCGCGGTGACCGGATGCCCGCCGCCGAACAGCGCGCGCAGCAGCACGACCTGGGCGTGCGAGGTGTCCTGGTACTCGTCGAGCAGCACCACCCGGAAGCGGTCCCGCTCGACCTGCCCGACCTCGGGGTGCGCGACCGCGACCGTGGCCGCCCGGGAGAGCTGGTCGCCGAAGTCCATCGCCTCCAGCAGGCGTTTCTTCTCGGAGTACTGCCGGATGAGGGGAAGAAGCTGCAGGCGCGCCTGCTGCCGGGAGAGCACGTCGCGCACCGGCTTGACCGTCTTGCCGCTCTTCGCGTTGACCTCGGCGAAGAACCGTCCGGTCCATGCGGCCACGTCCGCGGGCTCGCGCAGGTGCTCGGCGAGATCGCCGGCCAGGTGCAGCACGGCGTCGACGACGGTCGAGGGCGCGGACGACACCGCGGTCATGTCCCCGTCGTACGCCCGCACCACCGCGTCGGCGAGCTGCCAGCAAGCGGCCTCGGTGAGCAGCCGGGTGGACGGCTCGAAGCCGGCCCGCACGCCGTGCTCGCGCACCACCCGGGCGGCGTAGGAGTGGTAGGTGGCGACGGTCGGCTCGCCCGCGATGAGGTCGTCGCGGCCCAGGCGGCGCACCAGTTGGCCGAGCCGCTGCCGGATGCGGTGCGACAGCTCGCCCGCGGCCTTCCGGGTGAAGGTCAGGCCGAGCACCTGCTCCGGGCGCACGTGCCCGTTCGCGACCAGCCACACGACCCGCGCGGCCATCGTCTCCGTCTTGCCCGAGCCGGCGCCCGCGACGACTAGCAGCGGCCCGATCGGCGCGGCGATGACGTCGGCCTGCTGCCGGGTGGGCGCCGGAAGCTTGAGCAGCCGGGCCAACTCCACCGGCGTGTACTTCGGAATGGTCATGCCCCCTCGCTTCGCTCGTCGGCATGCCCTGAAGACTGAGCCAGCTGATGACCGGCCCCTCCGCTGCGCTCCGGACCGGTCATGCCGAAACCTCCGCTCCGCTCCGGCCACGGCATGACTTGACACTGCGCCCACGATGACCGGCCCCTCCGCTCCGCTCCGGACCGGTCATGCGACGTGCCGGCCTTTGCCAGAGACGGGGCAGGAGGTCTTCACCGGGCAGACGCGGCACTTGTTGTTCACCACGGCGCTGAAGGTCGACGCCGCCATCGTCCTCGCGGTGCGCCGCACCAGCGCCTGGGCCCAGTTCGGGTCGTCGGCGTCACCGAGCGGCGGCTGCACCTGCTCCCGCGCGGCGCTGGTCTCGCCGCCGAGCTGCACCAGGGAGGCGCCCCCCGGCATCGATGACTCCTCGAAGGCGCCGAGCTCGATCGCGGCCTGGTACGCGGCCAGCTGGGGATGCTCGGCCAGGTTGGCGTTGGCGGGGATGGACTTGCCGGTCTTGAGGTCCACGACCACGAGCCGGCCCCGCTCGTCCAACTCCAGCCGGTCGACCCGGCCCTTGATCTCGACCGGCGCCTCCGGGTCGGCGAGCTCGACGAGGAAGTCCTGCTCGATCGCGACGAGCCGGCGGGGGTTGCCGGCCAGCCAGCCGATGAGCTTGTCGAGCATGGTCTCCGCGCGGTCCCGCTCGCGGCCGGCCAGCCAGCGCGCGGAGAGCTCGATCGCGTCGAAGCGGTCGGCGACATACGCCACCAGCTGCGCCCGGTCCGCGCTCGCGTCGGCGGCCAGCATCGCCGCGGCGTGCACGAGGTTGCCGATCGACTGCTCCGGCGACGGGGTCAGCGCGCCGCCGTGCCGCTCCAGCAGCCAGCGCAGGCTGCACCGGTCGACGCTCTCCACGGTCGATGGCGTGACCCGCACCGGCTCGCCCGGGTCGACCAGCGGCCGGTCGTCGGACAGGGCCGGCAGCCCCCACCAGGTGTCCGGGTCGGCACCTCCTACCCCCTCGGCGGCCAGGCGGGCCAGCAGCCCGGCGGCCGCGGCGCGGCGGTCCTCGGGCGTGTCGGGATCGACGAGCGCGACCCGCAGCTCAGCCACGAGCGTCGGCAGCGTCAGCGCCCGGGGCGGCTCGAACGCCGGCTGCCCGTCCAGCTCCGCGTCCTCCGCGTCCTGTCCTTCCCAAGACAGCTCGGTCAGGAACCGGCTCGGCTGCTCCTCGCCGTCGCCCGAGACGACCGCGGTGACGAGCACCTGCTCGCGGGCCCGGCTCACGGCGACGTAGAAGAGCCGGCGCTCCTCGTCCAGCAGCGCCGACAGCCGCCCGATCGTCTCCATCGCGCGCCCGGCGAGCACCTCGACCAGCAGCTCCGAGCCGAGCACGCTGCCGCGCAGCCGCAGGTTGGGCCAGACGCCCTCCTGCACGCCGGCGACGGCGACGACGTCCCACTCCAGGCCCTTCGCCGCGTGCGCGGTGAGGATGCGCACCGCGTCGCCCCGGTCCGCCGACGGCGCCAGGTTGTCGGCCGGCAGGTCCTGTCCCTCGACGTGGTCGAGGAACACGTCGGTGCCGGCGCCGGGCAGCCGGTCGGTGAACCGGGCCGCCGCGTCGAACAGCGACACGACCGCGTCGAGGTCCCGGTCCGCGGCCGAGCCGCGGTGCCCGCCGCGGGCGCTCAGGGCGGACCAGCGCTCGGCCAGGCCGCCGGCGTGCCACACCGCCCACAGCACCTCCTCGGCGGTCGCGCCGGGCCGGGCCGCCGCGTCGCGGGCCTGCCGCAGCAGTCCGGCCACGGCTCGGGCGGGCGCGGCCCATCGCCGATCGACCATGGCCAGCTCGGCCGGGTCGCGCAGCGCGGCGAGCAGCAGCACGCCGGACGCGCGCCGGTCGCCGGCGGCCAGCGCCAGCGCGCGCAGCCCCTGCCGCAGCCGCCGCTCGGCCAGCGGGTCGGCCCCGCCCAGCGGCGAGTGCAGCAGCGCCACCGCCGCGTCCTCGTCCAGCCGGGTGTCGTCGAGCGCGCACCGCAGGAGCAGCAGCAGCGGGGCGATCGCCGGCTGCAGGTGCAGCGGCAGGTCCTCGGCCTCGGTCACCGTCGGCACCCCGGCCGAGTGCAGCGCCCGCTGCAGCGGCGCCAGCTGTCGGGAGGTGGAGCGCACCACGACCGCCATGCGCGCCCACGGCACGCCACGCAGCAGGTGCGCCTCGCGCAGGCGGTGTGCGATATACGCCGCCTCCGACGTCTCCGACGCGAACGTGCGTGTCTCCGCCGTGCCGCCGCTTCGCTGCGGCAGCATCGCCCGGTGCCGGGACGGGCCGCGCAGCCGTGCGGCGATCCGCCCGACCGGCGCCAGCAGCCCCTCGCCGAGCCGCCGGGAGTGCGGCAGGGTCACCTGTACCGCACCCGGGAAACGCGTGGCGAAGTCACCGACGATCGCCGGGTCGGCGCCGCGGAACGCGAACGTCGAGGCGTCCGGGTCGGCCAGCGCGACCAGGTGCTTGCCGTTGCCGGCGATGAGCTCGAGCAGCTCGACCTGGGCCGGGTCGGTGTCGGGCAGCTCGTCGACGTACACATAAGACAGCCGCCGCCGCTCCCGCTCCAGGAGGTCGGCATCGTCGGCGAGCATCACGCTCGCCGCCCGCACCAGCTCGGCGTAGTCGTAGGCGGCCGATCCACGCGCGGTCGCGTCGCGCAGCGCCAGGACCTGGCGGTACTCCTGGAAGAACGCCGCCGCGGCGGCCCAGTCCTCGCGCCGGTGCGCCCTGGCGAGCTCGGCCAGCCCGGCCGGCCCGACCCCGCGCTCGACCGCCCGCAGCAGCAGGTCGCGCAGCTCGGTGGCGAACGCGCGCGTGTTGAGCGCGCCGCGCAGCGACTCCGGCCACGGCGCCGCCGACCCGGCGAGCAGCTCGCGGATCACCAGGTCCTGCTCGGGCCCGGTCAGCAGCCGGGGCGAGGCCTCGCCCCGCTCGACGGCGGCGCGGCGCAGCAGCCCGAACGCGTATCCGTGAAAGGTCCGGACCATCGGCTCCGCCGTGGTGCGCAGCCCGCTCGAGCGCCCGAGCCGCGCCTCGATCCGGTCGCGCAGCCGCACCGCGCCGCGCCGCCCGAAGGTCAGGACCAGGATCCCCTCGGGGTCGCCCCCCTCGTCGACCCGGGCCGCGACCGCCTCGACGAGGGTGCTCGTCTTGCCGGTGCCGGGCCCGCCGATCACGAGCAGGGGCCCGGCGGTGTGCTCGATCACAAGGCGCTGCCAGGGGTCGGCGTAGACCGGGACGGCCGCGACCGGGGGGCGGCGCACGAGCCGGTAGGCACGGCGCTGACCCGGAGGGGAAGCTGTCGCGGTCACGCGGCTATGCAATCACGCTGTCCTGCGATTCATCGCATCGACATTACCGCCGGTTACGCGAGGTCACCGTTGAACCACGCCCAGCAGCGACGCCTCGATCAGGTCCAGCGACTCGTCGATGCCGCGCGACACCAGCAGCATCGACATCGCCGACGGCCGGACGAACTCGTGCTGGGCCAGGCCGCCCAGCCACTCGAGCAGGCCGGCGTAGAAGCCGTCCGCGTCGAGCAGCAGGATCGGCTTGCGGTGCAGACCGAGCATGCCCGTCGTCCAGACCTCGAACAGCTCGTCCAGCGTGCCCAGGCCGCCGGGCAGTGTGATGAACGCGTCGGCCTTCTCGATCAGCAGGGTCTTGCGCGAGGCCATGCCGTCGGTCACGACCAGCTCGTCCGACTTGGTGTCCGCCACCTCCAGATCCAGGAGGTTCTGCGGTATCACGCCGTACGTGCGGGCCCCGCCGGCCCGGGCGCCGTCGGCCACCGCGCCCATCATGCCGACGCAGCCACCGCCGGAGACCAGGCCGTGGCCCCGGCGGCCGATCTCCACGCCGAGGTCGTACGCGAGGTCCAGCCACCGCTGCTCGAGCAGCCGCGAGGAGGCGCAGAACACACCGATCGCCGCCACCTCAGCCCCCTTCGACCAGCTTGTTGTCCTCTTCCAGCTGTTCGGCGGCCTCCTGGATGTGCCGCACGGCCGCGTCGACGTCGTCGGTCAGGAACAGCAGGTCCAGATCCTCGGGCCCGATCTTGCCGTCGGGCAGCATGGTGCCGCGGATCCAGTCGACGAGGCCGCTCCAGTACTCGGTGCCCATGAGCACCACCGGAAACCTGGTGACCTTGCGGGTCTGCACCAGCGTCACGGCCTCGAAGAGCTCGTCGAGCGTGCCGAAGCCGCCGGGCAGCACGACGAACGCCTGGGCGTACTTGACGAACATCGTCTTGCGGGCGAAGAAATACCGGAAGTCGATGCCGATGTCGACCCACTCGTTGAGACCCTGCTCGAAGGGCAGCTCGATGCCGAGCCCGATCGAGAGCCCACCGGCCTCGGCCACGCCCTTGTTCGCGGCCTCCATCACGCCCGGGCCCCCGCCGGTGATGACCGCGTAGCCGGCCCGCGCCAGCGCGCCGCCGAGATCCTCGCCCATGCGCCACTCCGGGCTCTCCGGCTTGCTGCGCGCCGAGCCGAACACGCTCACCGCGGGTGGCACGTCGGCGAGTGTGTCGAAGCCCTCGACGAACTCACTGAGGATGCGCAGCGCCCGCCACGCGTCCTTGGTCTTCCACTCGTGCCGCAGGTGCGAGTCGAGCAGCCGCTGGTCGGCGGTACTCGGCGGAATCGCGTCGCGTCGCAGCGTCACCATTCCGCGGTGCCGTTCCCGCGGCCGGCTGTGTTTGGGCTCGCTCATGCCTGTCACGGTACGTGGATCACAGGAGACCGGGCCCACCAGACCCGCCTCGGCGTGGTCCAATACCGCCATGACGCGTCGGCGATGGCTGCTGTTCGCGCCGCTGTGCGTGCTCCTGGCGGGTGCTCTCCTCATCTGGTACGGCCTGAGGCCGTCCTCGCCCCCCGGACCCCTCGTGGCGGCGCCGCCTTCTGTCGCCCCGTCCTCGGAGGCGCCCGAGCCCTCACCGTCCGTGTTCGAGGACGGACCCGTTTCGGCGGACCCCTCATCGGCGCGGTCGAGCGTGCCGAGCGTGCCGAGCAAGGGCAACGGGAAGTTCGACTATGCGGCGAGCGGCGGCGAGCGCGTCGGCACCGCAGGACATCTGGTGCACTACGTCGTCGCGACCGAGCAGGGCTCGGGCGTGGATCCCCAGGTTTTCGCCGACGCCGTGCAGCACACCCTCGGCGACTCACGCAGCTGGATCGCCGGCGGCCGGTTCTCGTTCCAGCGCGTCCCGGCCGGCAGCGCGAGCGAGTTGACCGTGCACCTGGCCACGCCGTCGACCACCGACACCATGTGCGCCCAGCGCGGCGTGCGGACGAAGGGCGAGGTCTCCTGCCGCGGCGGCCGGGACGTCATCATCAACCTGAAGCGCTGGCTGCTCGCGGTCGCGTGGTATCCGAGCGTGGCGGAGTACCGCAACATGGTCGTCAACCACGAGGTCGGGCACTTCGTCGGCAACGGGCACGCGGTCTGCCCGCGCAATGGCGCCCTCGCCCCCGTGATGGCGCGCCAGAGCTTCGGGCTGGAGGGCTGCGTCGCCAACGCGTGGCCCTATCCGGACGGCAAGACCTTCGTCACCGGGCCACCCGCGCCCCGATGATGGGCCGGTTTCGGTAGGAAAACGGGTGCAGGGGGCAACGTTCGGCCCTCTCGCCGCGTCCTACCCGATATACCGGTTGGCAGGGCAGGGGGGACCGGGCATGACGGGAACAGAGCAAGACCGCCGGAAGCGGCAGATGAACCGGCGGATCCGCGAGGTGGTCGCGGTCCGCCGGATGATGCGTCAATTGGATTCGGTACCCGAGGAGTCTCCGACCGAGGCCGTGTAGCGCTCGGTAGTCCTCGCTTCGTCGCGGCCGCTCGGTCAGGCTGCGCTCCGGACCGGTCAGGCGTCCTCCGCTGCGCTCCGGCCGCATGACCTCCAAGCTGCGCCCATGCTGACCGGCCCCTCCGCTTCGCTCCGGACCGGTCAGGCGTCTGCGCGCAGCCAGCGGCGCATGACCTCGGCGCCCTCGACGATCTTGTCGATCTCGACGTGCTCGTCCTGCTTGTGCGCGAGGTTCGGGTCGCCGGGGCCGTAGTTGAGGCCGGGGATGCCCAGCACCGCGAAGCGCGCCACGTCGGTCCAGCCCAGCTTCGCGCGCGGGGGGCGGCCGGTCGCGGCGAGCAGCTCGCGGGCGGCCGGCGCGTCGAGCCCCGGCAGCGCGCCGGGCGCCGAATCGACGAACTCGACCTCGAAGCCTTCGAAGACCTCGCGCACGTGATCGGCGGCCGCCGCCTCGTCCCGGTCGGGCGCGAAGCGGAAGTTGACCTCCACCACGCACTCGTCCGGGATCACGTTGCCGGCCACGCCCCCGGTGATCCGCACCGCGTTCAGCCCCTCGTGGAACTCGCAGCCGTCGATGGTGACGATGCGTTCGCGGTACCGTCGCAGGCGCTCGAGAATCGGCGCGGCCTTGTGGATGGCGTTCTCGCCGAGCCAGGACCGGGCCGAATGCGCGCGCTTGCCGGAGGTGCGCACCAGCACACGCTGCGTGCCCTGGCATCCGCCCTCGATCAGGCCGTGGGTGGGTTCGAGCAGCACCGCGAACGAGGCGTCGGTCAGCAGGTGCGGGTTGCGATCGGCGAGGATCCTCAGCCCGTTGCGGGCCGAGTCGACCTCCTCGCACTCGTAGAACACATACGTCACGTCGTGGCGCGGCGCCGCCTCGGTGACCGCCAGGTGCAGCGCGATCGCCGTGCCGGCCTTCATGTCGGCGGTGCCGCAGCCCCACATCAGACCGTCCTCGGTCCGCGACGGAAAGTTGTCGTGCAGCGGAACCGTGTCGAGGTGCCCGGCGAGGACCACGCGCTGCGGCCGGTCGAGCTCGGTCCGCGCCACGATGGTGTGGCCGAACCGCTCGACCTTCAGGTCGGTGGCGGCGAGCGCCTCCTCCACGCGGTCGGCGATTTCGGCCTCGTTGCCCGAGACCGACTCGATGTCGACGAGAGCACGGGTCAGGGCGACGGGATCGGCGAGGACATCACGGGTGAACATGGCTTTGACACTAGATGGGGTAGCGTTCGGTCACGTGACGACCGCCTACATCGACTCCCCCGCGTGGGGGCTGGGCCTGGCCACCGTGACCTCCTCGGGCCAGGTGCTGGACGCCTGGTTCCCGGCAGGCAACCTGGGCCTCGGCACCACCGCCACCGCCCTCACTGATTTCTCCGATATTTCTGATCTGCCGGATTCTTCGAGCGCTCTGCTGGGACTGCGCACGGAGGTGGTCCGCGTCGAGATCCAGTCGCTCGGCGAGGCGCCGGTGAGCACGGCGGACGTGTATCTCCGCCTGCACCTGCTCTCGCACCGGCTGATCCGGCCGCACCAGGCCAACCTCGACGGGCAGTTCGGCCTGCTGGCCAACGTCGCCTGGACCTCGGCCGGCCCGTGCCTGCCCGATCAGGTCGACGAGCTGCGCGCGATCGAGCGCCGCGCCGGGCGCCGGCTGACCGTGTTCGGCGTCGACAAGTTCCCGCGGATGGTCGACTACGTGACCCCGTCGGGCGTGCGCGTCGCCGACGCCGACCGGGTGCGCCTGGGCGCCCACCTGGCCCCCGGCACCACGGTGATGCACGAGGGCTTCGTCAACTTCAACGCCGGCACGCTGGGCACCTCGATGGTGGAGGGCCGCATCTCGGCCGGCGTCGTGGTCGGCGACGGCACCGACGTGGGCGGCGGTGCCTCGATCATGGGCACCCTCTCGGGCGGCGGCAAGGAGACCATCAGCCTGGGCGAGCGGTGCCTGCTCGGCGCGAACTCGGGCATCGGCATCTCCCTCGGCGACGACTGCGTGGTCGAGGCGGGCTGCTACATCACCGCCGGCGCGAAGCTCACCCTTCCCGACGGCCGCGTGGCCAAGGCGCGCGAGCTGTCCGGCCTGAGCAACCTGCTCTTCATCCGCGACTCGGTGAGCGGCCGCCTGGAGGTGCGCGAGCGCCAGGGCCGCGGCATCGAGCTCAACGCCGACCTGCACGCGAACTGAGCCCCGGACCCGGCGCCCGCCGGTCCCCATGCCCATCCGCCGCGGCGTCGCAGGCGCGCGCCGCGGCGGCCCATGGGCCCGGCAGCGGTCCGTCGCCAGGCTTCACGCGCGGTAGCCGAATGCCTCGGCGGCCGCTGCCGGGCCGGTGGCCGCTCAGAGGCGGGACGCCGCCGCGGCGACCCTCTCGCCCGTGGGCGGTCAGCGCCACGACGGCCGGTGCCGGGCCAGTGGCCGCTCAGAGGCGGGACGCCGCCGCGGCGACCCTCTCGCCCGTGGCGGTCAGCGCCACCCGGATGTGCCGCTCCCCCGCCGGGCCGTAGAGGGCGCCCGGCGCCGTCAGGATGCCGCGCTCGGCCAGCCAGCCGACCGTGGACCAGCAGTCCTCGTCGCGGGTCAGCCAGAGATACAGTCCAGCCTCCGAATGCTCGACCGAGAACCCGGCGCGCTCGAAGGCCTCGCGCAGGATCGCGCGTCGCCGCGCGTAGCGCTCCCGCTGCTCGTCCACGTGGGACTCGTCGCCCAGTGCCGCGATCATGGCGGCCTGAACCGGGTCGGGCACGATCATGCCGGCGTGCTTGCGCACCGCGAGGATCTCGTCCACCAGGGCGGGGTCGCCGGCGAGGAAGCCCGCACGATACCCGGCGAGATTCGAACGCTTCGAGAGCGAGTGCACGGCGAGCACATTGTCGAACACGCCGTCACAGACCGACAGGATCGACACCGGGGACGCTTCCCAGGGCAGCGGGAGATAGCACTCGTCGCTGACCACGATCGCGCCGCGCTCGCGGGCCCACTCGACGACCTTGCGCAGGTGCGCCTCGGGCAACACCCGGCCCGTCGGGTTGGACGGCGAGTTGATCCAGACCATGGCGACGCGCGCCGGCCCGAGCGAGGTCAGCGAGTCGGCGCGCACGACGTCGGCGCCGGCGAGCTGGACGCCGACCTCATACGTCGGGTAGCACACCCGCGGGATCACCACGGTGTCGCCCGGCCCGAGGCCCAGCAGCGTGGGCAGCCAGGCGACCAGCTCCTTCGAGCCGATCGTGGGCAGCACGCCGAACGACCCGGACCCGGTGCCACACCAGCGGGTCACCCAGTCGCGGATCGCCTCGCGCAGGCGCGGGGTGCCGGCGGTCAGCGGATACCCCGGCGCGTCGGACGCCTCGGCCAGCGCCGCGCGGATGATCGCGGGCACCGGGTCGACCGGCGTGCCGATCGACAGGTCGACCAGGCCGTCCGGGTGGCGGGCGGCCGCCGCCTTGGCCGGCTCGAGCCGGTCCCACGGAAAGTCCGGCAGCCCGGCCGCCAGTGCGCGCCGGGCCCCTGCTGCGGAAACGGTGCCGGTCAGTGGTCGCGCTCCTGCGGCGGCAGGCCGGCGACGAACGGCGCGTCCTTCTCGATCTTGCCGACCTTCGACGCGCCGCCGGGCGAACCCAGCTCGTCGAAGAAGGTGTAGTTGGCGCCGACGAAGTCCTTCCACTTCTCCGGCACGTCGTCCTCGTAGAAGATCGCCTCGACCGGGCACACCGGCTCGCAGGCGCCGCAGTCCACGCATTCGTCGGGGTGGATGTAGAGCATGCGGTTGCCCTCGTAGATGCAGTCGACAGGGCACTCCTCGATGCAGGCCTTGTCGAGCAGGTCCACGCAGGGTTCGGCGATGATGTATGTCACGGGTCGCCCTCTTTCGCGCCTGAGGCTGCCAGCCTGGGCTGACAGACCCCGCCGCATCCCTACCGCGGCGGTACGAGCCTAGTATCCAGGTTCACGGGAGGTCGATCGTGCTCGGGCCACAACACGTGGGGCAGCGCGTCGTCGTGCGCCGATTCGTCGGCATGCGAGACGAACGACCCGTGTTTTCGGACATCTTGGGCCGCCTGCTCGAGGCCACCGAGACGCATCTCACAATCAGTGCCCGCTCGGGCGCGGTGCGCGTTCCAATCAATGAGATCGCCAGGGCCAAGCCGGTGCCTCCGCGCCGCCGTTTCACCCCCACCGAGTCCCTCGAGGCCGCCGCCGCGCTGGGCTGGCCGGCCCGCGAGCAGGCCAACCTCGGCGACTGGCTGCTGCGCGCCACCGACGGCTGGACCCAGCGCGCCAACTCGGCCCTCACGATCGGCGACCCCGACATCCCATTGTCCGACGCGATCGAGTTCGTGCGGCAGTGGTACCGCGAACGAGCCCTCGTCCCCGCCATGAGCGTCCCGGTACCGTTGTTTCAGCGCCTCGACGACGAACTCGAGCGCCACGGCTGGACCGCGATGCCGGCGACCCAGATGATGACGGCGCCTTTGGCGAAGCTGATCGCTGACCGTGAATCTTCCCCCCGCAGCACTTCACCCGGCATTTCGCCCGGCTCCTCACCCGCCGCGCCCTCCTCGCGGCTCGCGGCGGGCGGCCGGATCGAACTGGCGACATCGCCGTCCGCCGAATGGCTGGCCGCGGTGGGAGGCCGGAAGGGCCCGCTGCCGGAGTCCGCCCGCCATGTGCTGACAGCCGTGCCGCACGTGCGGTTCGCCGAGTGGTACGACGAGAGCGGCACCCTGCTGGCCACCGCCCGCGGCTGCGTGGCCGACCCGGAGTCGCGCTGGCTGGGCCTGTCGCTGATCGGCGTGGACGAACGCGTTCGCCGCCGCGGCCTGGCCCGGCTCCTCATCGCCGCCCTGGTCGACTGGGCGTCGGCGCTGGGCGCCCGCGACGCCTATCTGCAGGTCGAGCAGCGAAACACGCCGGCGGTGGCGCTGTACGAGAGGCTGGGCTTCGCCACCCACCACGTCTATTCGTCGCGGCGCCTGCTCTAGGCCGATTTCGGGATTATCGGCGCACGGCCTTGCGCGGCTTCGTGCCGGACCGCTCGATGTACCGCTTCCACGACTGCGACCGGTGATCCAGCCCGGTGGTCATCAACAGCAGCAGCCCGATCACGGCCCCGATCGCGGACAGCCCCACGAAGTAGAAGAACTGCCGGAAAACGAGCCCGGCCCCGTTGCTGAACGGCCCGACCCCCGACACGAACGGCCCGATGAGCACGGCCAGCAGGCAGGCGACCACAACGGCGAGCCCGAGCTCCCCGATCACGCGAACCATCGGGTGCTTCCGCCCATACCAGAACGCGACGGGAATCATCACCGCCCCGACCGCGATCAGCGCCCAGAGCCCGATGGTGATCTGCTTGGCGTCGTCGTCCCCGGCCCCGAACCGCACCACGAGCCGCGCGACGACATTGACCAGAAAGAGGCCCCCCGCGACGAGCCCGATAGGCAGCAATCGCTCCTTCATCGCAAGCCTCCGTCAATCTGGTTCCCGATCGGCCGACACCCTCAACGCACGGCGCGGAAACGTGTCTACCCGTCTACACTGCGTGGCGCAAGACCCGCCGCCTCGGAGTTTCCTAGCAACGCGGCGCGACTTTACTCGACCACCGCAATGGCGCCGCCCCCCGCGGTCGGACGCGGCCCCGAGAAGCATTCCTCACATGGCGCACAAAGCACCTGGCCGTTCCCGAGTCGGTCCACAACTGCGAATGCGCCGCACTTCCGCCCGGCCCCACCAGCGACGATCGCCCCAGCGACCGCCCAGGCCCCGCCGGCCACGTGTCGGCCGACTCGTCGACCACGCGCCGATGGCTGGTCGACTGCGCTCCGGCCTCGGGTGGCGTGGCAGCGGCGCGTTTGCTAGCTGTCGGCCAGCCTCTTGCTAGCTGTCGGCCGGCCTTGACGCATTCGACGAGGAGGAGCCCGAAGCGGGATCGCTCGGCCGGCGCGGGGCGATGCGCTGCCGCATCGTCGACACGTAGATCCCGATCGCGAACGCCAGCGGCCCCACGAACAGGGTCAGCAGGCCCACCCAGTTGTTGTTGGTGATGATCAGGTCACCCTCCGAGGTGCGGCCCGCGGCGAGGATCCAGATCACGCACCACGCCGCGGCGGGCAGGAGCGCCGCCAAGCGCCGCCCGGTCGTGGCATATGCGAACCACCCAAGCAGCGGGTTGGTCACCACCGCCATCAGCAGCGAGACGGGCACACGGACGCCCCCGATGCGCAGCGGCGAATACAGCGCCTCGATGATCGCCAGCGCTACCGCCAGCAGCGTGGCGACGATCAGCCCGGCCACCGTGATGACGATGTCGAGCCGGTGCGCCCACTCCGAGGACAGCTTCCGCCGCCCGCCGCCCGACCCTGCCGCTCCATCCGTCAACGCTCCTTCGGGCCAGGCAGGCCCCGATGTTGACGGCGCATCCGTAACATCAGGCTTGTCCGACTCGCTGCTCGCGCGACTGTCCGCCAAGCCGCCCTCGAGTCCGGGCGCCACCCACCCGGCCGGCCCGCCATCCGTCACGTCTGGCGCGCCTCGCCGAGCGGATCCGCCGCCCGCGCCGCGCTCGGCCGACCCGGTGGTCGCGCCCCGCTCGGACGATGCGCCGGACGCCGATGGGCCGCCAGATGCGGGCGATTCGCTCAAGTCGGGCGCAACGGCCGAGTCCGGCGGCACCGGCGGCTTGGGTGCGAGCTTCGCGGAAGATCGCCCCTCCGGCCGCGGCGGGCCCTTGCGCTTGGTATTCACGACAACCCTGCCTCCAGCGCCGAACCGCCCAGCGCCGTGGTCTCCAGCACCCCCACCGGCACCTTCCGCGGCTCCAGCGGCCTCCGCGCGTCGACCTCAAGACCCGCGAACAGGTCCTCCTCCCACCCGTACGGCCCCACGCCGGGGCCCTTCGCGCCGCGCGCGAGCCGGTAATACTCCACGCCCATGAACTCCGCGCCGAAGTTGCCCGCGATCGAGAACAGCCAGGACGACGGCGGAATCTGCGTGGCGTGGGCCTTGAGCGCGGCGGTCTTCTCGTCCGCGTATTCGTGGGCGTCCACCCGGGCCGCGATGCCCTCGTCGGTGGTGCCGAACGGCAGGTCCTCCGGCCGTTCGATCTCCGCGAACGGGTTGTCGCTCGAGTCGCGGAACTCGCGCATGCCGGCCTCCAGCACACTGCGCGGCACCGCCGTCCAATACACCTTCTGGGGTGCGATCCCCTCGGCGTCGGCCAGCTCGACGGCCCGGGTCAGCACCCGGTGCGCCTGGATGTGGTCCGGGTGGCCGTAGAAGCCGTTGGGGTCGTAGGTGACGGCGACCTGCGGGCGCGTCTCGCGGAGCACCTCGAGCAGCTCCCTCGCGGCGACCTCCAGGTCGGCGCCCCAGAACGCGCGCGGATGCTTGTTGGCCGGGGTGTCCATCATGCCGGAGTCCCGATACCGCCCGGCGCCGCCGAGAAACCGGTGATCCGTGACGCCGAGGCAGCGACAGGCCTCGGCGAGCTCGGCAACGCGATACCCACCGAGCTGGTCGCCCTCGGCGGCGGCGATCCCGGCCAGCGCGGGCACGTGGATCTCACCTTCCTCACCGAGAGTGCAGGTGACCAGGGTGACACGGGCGCCGTCGGCCGCGTAGCGGGCCATCGTGGCGCCGGTCCCCATCGACTCGTCGTCGGGGTGTGCATGGACGAACAGGATGCTCCGAGGACTCACGTGGGCAACTCTACGGCGTGCCACCGACAGTTCTTCCAGTCGCCACGGTCCGTGTAGACCGATGTGCACCCCGAGTGACGTTCCCGCCCAATCACATGACAATCCGGCGGCCACGAGTCAACATTCCGGGGTGGACTATCCGGAGTTGGCCGCACGAACCCGTCGCTTCTCCTACGGCGCACCCCGCGCAGTCACGGTGAGCCCGGACGGCGCGCGGGTGATCTTCCTGCGCTCGTCGGGCCCCGAGGACCCGAGCGACGCGCTGTGGGTCTTCGACGTCGCCGCGCGCACCGAGCGCTGCCTGGCCGACCCGGCGACCCTGTTACGCGACCAGCCGGACCTGCCGCCGGCCGAGCGGGCGCTGCGCGAGCGGCTGCGGCTGTCCGCCGGCGGCATCGGTTCGTTCGCGCTCGACGGGGCCGGCGTGCTCGCCGTCTTCCCGCTGGGCGGCCGGCTGTTCCGCGTCGACCTGCTTACCGGCGACGTGACCGAGCTCGACACGGTCGGCCCGGTCGTCGACCCGCGGCTCGACCCGACGGGACGCCGAATCGCGTATGTCACCGGCCGCACCCTGCGTGTCATCGAGGCCGACGGCACCGACAACGTGCTGGCCGGCGAGGAGGGCGTGACCTGGGGCCTGGCCGAGTTCATCGGGGCCGAGGAGTTCCACCGCTTTCGGGGATACTGGTGGTCGCCCGACGGCCGCAGCATCCTCACGGCCCGGGTCGACGAGTCGCGCGTGCCCCGCTGGCACCTCCACGACCCCTCGCTGCCGGAGCAGCCGCCGACCACGGTCGCCTATCCGCACGCCGGCTCGACCAACGCGAAGGTCACGCTGCACGTGCTCGATCTCGACGGCGGCTGGGTCGACGTGCACTGGGACCGCGAGACCTACCCGTATCTCGTGGCCGCGTCCTGGTCCGAGCAGGGCGGTCCGCTGCTGACGGTCCTGCGTCGCCTGCAGCAGCACGGCCTCGTCATCGCCGTCGATCCGCGCACGGGCGAGACGCAGGTCCACGCCGAGCTCGCCGATCCGCGCTGGGTCGAGCCGGTCCCGGGCACGCCGGCCCACCTCACCGACGGGAGGGTGCTGGTCGGCGGCGAACTCGCCCACGACGGCTACGACGCGCGCTGCCTGTTCGCCGACGGCAGCCTCATCACACCCCCCAATTTGTACGTCAGGAGGGTGGCCGGCCGCCTCGACGGCGATCTCGTGGTGGAGGCCAGCGACGGCGAGCCCAGCGAGCAGCACGTCTTCCATATTCCGGTCACCCAGTCCAGCCCCCGGGCGACGCGGCTGACGACCGAGCCGGGGTGGCACCAGGCGCAGGCGGCCGGACGCACCGTCGTGATCGCGTCCCAGACGCTGGAAGGCAATGGATGGCAGTGCCGAATCATCCATAACGGCGAACCAATCGGGGAGATCCCGTCGCTCGCCGCGACGCCTCCCTATGCGCCGAGGCCGGCGCTCGAACGGGTCACGGACCGGCGCGTACCGACGGGGGTGCTCTATCCGCGCAGCCACGTCGCCGGCCGCAAGCTGCCCGTGCTCGTGGCGATCTACGGCGGCCCCGGCCACCAGGAGGTCGTCGCCGCGCGGGCCCGCTGGCAGGAGAAACAGTGGTGGGCCGACCAGGGCTTCGCCGTCGTCTCCATCGACAACCGCGGAACTCCCGGCGTCGCGCCGAGCTTCGACAAGGCCATCCACCGCCGCTTCTCCGACGTGATCCTGTCCGACCAGGTCGACGCGCTCGAGACCCTCGCCGACAAGCACCCCGACCTCGACCTCGGTCGCGTCGCGATCCGCGGGTGGTCGTTCGGCGGCTGGCTGTCGGGGCTGGGCGTGCTGCGGCGCCCCGACGTGTACCACTGCGCGGTCGTCGGCGCGCCCGTGACCGACTGGAGCCTCTACGACACCGCGTACACCGAGCGATACCTGGGGCTGCCCGCCGACGCGCCCGACGTGTACGCGCACAACTCCCTCGTCGAGCTGGCCGCCGAGCCGCCGGTGCGCCCCGAGGACGCCCGCCCGATGCTGCTGGTCCACGGCCTGGTCGACGACAACGTGGTCGCCGCGCACACGCTGCGCCTGTCGGCCGCGCTGCTCGCCGCGGGCCGGCCGCACTCGATGATCCCGCTGACGGGCGCCACGCACATGGCCGCGGGCGGCCTGGCCGAGAAGCTGCTGCGCATCGAGCTGGACTTCATCCGCCGGTCGTTAGGCTGATCACCACGTCGCCACCCAGCCGCCCACCCTCGGGCGAACGCGTCACGGCGCCCGCGTGCAGCAGCGCCGTGACGACCTTCTGCGCGTCGGCGGCGCGATACACGGTGTCGGTGAGCGCGAACCGCTTCAGCTCCGTCACCGTCATGCCGCCGCCGCGCAGCTCCTGCAGGATCTCGCGCCGCAGCGCGCCCGGGTTCGGCTCCAGCGAGATGTCCATGAGGTGGCCTTCGGGGTCCTGCGGATCGCGGTAGCGCACGCCGGCGTACTCGTCGAGGGCCCACAGCTCGCTCTTGAACGCCTCCAGGCTCTTCGCCGACCGCGTGCCGAACCCGACGAGCAGCTCGTCCGCGCCGTCCACCAGCTCCACGCCGGCCGTCAGCTCCAACCCCGCCCGCCGCAGCTCCGCGCGCTGGGCACCCCACGTGCCGGCCGGGGCCGTGAGGAGTACAGCTGCCGCTGAAAGGTTTTTGTCGACGGTTTCGTCAATGACCGCAAGCAGCGGCCCCGCCCCTGCGCCGGCCGCCTTCAGCACCGCCGCGACATTGCCGCCGGGCACGACGTGAACGGCCATTTCCGGCGGCGTACGCAATTCCCGCTGAATTTCCTGAACACGCGGTTGCAACGCCTGCACCCCGGGCGCCACGAACAACAACGTCAGCCGCCCCCGAAGCCGGTCCCCGAACTCGGCGAACGCCCGCACCGCCCCTTCGGCCGCCGCGTGATCGATCCCGTTGCCCGAGGCATGCAGAAATGTCGCTCCGTGCGCAGCGTGCAGATTCCCGGGCGCCCAGGTGTCCACAGTGCGCACCAACAACTCCCGCGTGACCCCAACCATCGACATGTCGTCTTTTCTACTCCTGCGCAGCTCGGCTACGTTGAACTTCAACGCACGGACGGGGGAGGCACCGTGGCGGACCAACACAAGATCGAAATCAACAAGGCCGGCGTCCTCGACGTCGGCGAGCGGCTGCGAGCCAGCGCGGACAAGGGCATTCCACCGCGGGGCGATCGCATCAAACAGCAGCTCATGTGGCACTCCGCGTTCGGCGAGCGCAGCGGAAGCCCCATAGTGCAGCAGGCCGCGACGCAGTACTACGACCAGATGAACAGGGCCATCGAATTCCTCGACACGCTGGTCTACAACGTCGGCGTCCTCGCCCAGGCCACCCAGGATATCGTCACGGCGTACGACCACGCTGACAAGCTGTCCGCCGAAGACGCCGACGTCGTGATGGAGGGCGCTTCGGCGAAGGTGCGGGACGCGACGGCGGCCGCCGTCGCGGCTCGACGCGCCGTCGAGATGCAGGATCGGCAGGCCGATCTCGACGAGATCAAGGACCTGCGGGGCGTCAAGCGGGGCGTCGCATGACCGGCACCTATGACAAGTGGGACACACCGCGCCTGTGGGAGATGGTCGCCAACGAGCGACAGGCTGACGCGGATCGGCACATCGCGGCGTGGCAGGAAAAGCAGGAACTGCTCACTGATCAGCTGAAGCTGCTGGGCGGTCTGCGTGATCAACTGACACAGCACTGGAAGCCCGAAGGCAGCCCGGCCGCCAGCCTGTTCCTCGACAAGCTGGACTCGATGACAGACCTGATCCGGCAGGCCGTCACCGCCGCAGCCCGGGTCCAGCACACCTACGAGCGCATCACCGACGCTGTGCAGGAAGCGCGGAAGCGTCTCGAACCGCTGCAGGAGAAGTACAACGACCACAACGCAGCCAGAGCCGCCGATCCGCTCGCGAGCTGGGTGCCAGACAGCTGGGTGCCGGACACACCGAATGTCATTGCCCATTACCAACGCGGAGTAGACCAGCAGGCACGGACCGTCATGGAGAACATGGACCAACGGATCGCCGAGGCAACCGCAGAACAAGTCGAGATCACGCACATGAACCGCATGGACGCCGGAATCGGCCTGAGCACGTTCCAGTCCAGCAGCGGTGACGGCGATGGAAGCGGCCCCCGGTCACATCTGGCGCAGCCTCGGTTCAATCCCCCGGCGTCACTGAACGACAACGCCGTCGTACCCGCACCTGGCGGCCTGATCGATATGCCGGTCCTGGCCGGCACACCGGCGCCCACGACAGTCCCGTCGTTCCCGCCGCCTCCGTCCACGTCGCCGGTCATTTCCGCACCTCTGCCCGGGCTTCCGCCAAACGCCGTGCCGTCGCCCACGACCCTGCGTCCACCGACTGGCACTCCCCCACTGATTGATCCGCTCCGCCGGCAGGGTCCTCCGCGATTCAACGGTGTCATCGGCGAGCCCGTAGGACGCCCGTTTTCGGAGCCGCTGAATCGGTCGGTTCTTCCGGCCGACGGCGTACTCCGAGGGGGGACTGCGGCGCCGACAACTGGCGGTCGGCACGTCCCATTGACCCGCTCGTCAACAGCCCAGGCAGCCGCTGACCAGCGTTACATCCGAAGCGAGGAGCGCTCAACGGCAGGCGGCTGGCGCGATCCGGATTATGAGATATACGCCAGACGACGCCCTGAGCGGAAAGGCGACCCAGACAACCAGTGGACGGTCGAGGAGGGAGTGGCACCTTTGCTCGAAGCGTCGAACGGCACGGAGTATCACGACGTCACTCCAGGCGTGATCGGCCTCGATCGTTGATCCGGCGGCGGTTGGCGGCACTGGCCATCGTCGTCACAGCAGCAGTGACCGGCACTCCGACCCCGGCGGCAGCCGACTCGGCACGTGACCAGCAGTGGCATCTCGCCTACCTCCACGTCGCGGATGCGCAGAAAATAAGCCAGGGCGAGGGTGTCGTCGTGGGTGTAGCCGATTCCGGCGTCGACGCCAGCGCACCGGAGTTGACCTCGGCCGTACTGCCAGGCAATGAGTTCGGCCGCTCCGGCGAGGGACGGGTCGACACCGACGGCCACGGCACCGCCATGGCCGGGTTGATCGCGGGGCGGGGCAAGGGTCACGACGACGGCGTGCTCGGCATCGCCCCCAAGGCCAGCATCCTGCCCCTGCGTGTGTCGCGAGCGCCTGAATTCGGCGGCGACCCGGCAAACCTGGCCGCCGGAATCGAATGGGCGACCGCACAGGGCGCCAAGGTCATCTGTATCGCGCTGGACGTCAGCCAGAATCCGGCGATGCGGGCAGCACTCGAGAAGGCGCTGGCCGCGGACGTGGTCATCGTCGCCGCCGCCGGCAATCTGCCTGGCACCAAGACCGTCGCTTACCCGGCCCGGATGCCGGGAGTCCTGGCCGTCGGTGGCATCGACCAGCAGGGTCATCACGCGGAGATATCGACAACCGGTCCCGAGGTAGCCATCACCGCACCGGCTGTCGACATAGTCTCGTTGGACTTCGGCGCGCGATACCGCAAGGGCACCGGCACCAGCGACGCTGCTGCCATCGTCGCGGGGGCTGCCGCGCTCGTTCGGGCCAAGTATCCGCAGTTGAGCGCGCAGGAGGTTATTCGGCGGCTCACCTACACCGCGCAGGACGCCGGTGCGCCAGGTCGTGATCCGGAGTACGGCTACGGCATTCTCGACCTCGTCAAGGCCCTCACCGCCGAGGTCCCGCCGGCCTCACCCAGTGCGGCGCCCGAGGCATCGCCCTCCGCCGGACCGGGCAAGGACGCCGGAGGTGACCGCTCGGTCGCCGTGATCGCCGCCATCGGGGCCGCGGTGGTCGTCGTCGTTTTCATCTCGGTACTGCAAAGCATCATCCGCGGCCGCCGGCAGCGCAGGTGAGCGGAGTCCAGAAAGCAGCCGGTACGGCAAAAGGCGGCAAGCCGGGAGTAGGTTCGGAGCCATGGCTGATGTGCTCGGCAACGAAAAGGTGACCGCCGCGCTGGCGAAGCTCGCGGGGTGGTCCGGCGACGCGGACGGCATCGAACGGTCGGTGACCGCGCCCTCGTTCCTGGACGGGATACGGCTGGTGGCGGAGGTCGCGCACGTCGCCGAGCAGGCCGACCACCATCCTGACATCGACATCCGGTGGCGGACGGTGACCTTCCGGCTGTCGACGCACTCGGCGGGCGGGGTGACGGAGAAGGACATCGCGCTCGCGGGGCACATCAACGAGCTGATCGGGTAACCGAGGCGTCGGCATAGGGTCCTGTCCGCCCAAAACTGTCGTACCCCCTCGGTACTGTCAAAGCATGACCCAATTCGACGTGGCGACCGCGGCGGTCGAGGCGGCCCTCGCGGCCGGGGCTCGGTATGCCGATGCCCGCGTGATGCACCGGCGGTCCGAGTCGATGACGGCGCGCAACGGTGAGATCGAGGAGCTCAGCCAGGACGAGGACGCGGGCGTCGGAGTGCGGGCGCTGGTCGGGTCCAGCTGGGGCTTCTTCGCGGTGCCTGACCTGGGCCGAGATGCGGCGCGGCGGGCGGGCGAGCGGGCCACGGCGATCGCGCGGGCATCGGCGACGGTGCCCGGGCCGGCGCTCGACCTGGTCGACGTCGAGGCACGGGTGGACTCGTGGGCGAGCGCCTGCGAGGTGGACCCGCTCGGGGTGGCACTGTCGGTGAAGGGCGATCTGCTGACCGGCGCGACCGCGGAGGCACACAAGGCGGGCGCCGACATCGCGGAGGGGCTCTATCAGGTCTGGGACACGCGGAAATGGTTCGTGTCGTCGCAGGGGCACCGAATCGACCAGCACATCCGCGAGTCGGGGGCGGGCATCTCGGCGACGGTGATCGGCGATGGGGAGACGCAGCGGCGGTCCTATCCGTCCTACCGCGGGCAATACGGCACGCGCGGCTGGGAGCTCGTCGACGAGCTCGACCTGAGCGCGCACGCGGCGCGGATCGCCGAGGAGGCGCGGGCGCTGCTGTCGGCGCCGCAGTGCCCGGCGGGCGAGACGACGCTGATCCTGGGCAGCGAGCAGATGGCGCTGCAGATCCACGAGTCGGTGGGGCACGCGATCGAGCTGGACCGGATCCTCGGCTGGGAGGCGGCCTTCGCGGGCACGTCGTGGCTCGACCTCGCCAAGCTCAACCAGCTCCGCTACGGGTCGGAGCTGATGAACATCACGATCGACCCGACGATCCCGGGGGCGCTGGGGTCGTTCGGGTATGACGACGAGGGCACCCCGGCGACTCAGCGGTTCGCCGTGCGGGACGGGATCTGGGTTGGCACGCTCGCCGGGCGGGACTCCGCCGCCGTCGCCGGGCTCGACTACGCGGGCAGCGTGCGGGCCGACGGGTGGGCGCGGCTGCCGATGGTGCGGATGACCAACGTCGGGCTGCTGCCGGGGCCGCACACGCTGGAGGAGATGATCGCGGCGACCGACGACGGCGTGCTGATGGACCTCAACCGGTCCTGGTCGATCGACGACAAGCGGCTCAACTTCCAGTTCGGCTGCGAGATCGGCTGGGAGATCAAGAACGGCAAGCTCGGCCGGATGCTGCGCAACCCGACGTATACGGGCATCGGCCCACGGTTCTGGGGGTCGATGGACATGCTCAGCTCGGAGATCGTGTCGTGGGGCACGCCCAACTGCGGCAAGGGCCAGCCCGGCCAGATCGGCCACACCGGGCACCCGGCCGCAGCGGCCCGGTTCCAGAACGTGCGCGTGGGGGTGCGGGGATGAGCGTGGCGGCGACGGAGACCGACCTGGCGCAGCGGGTGCTCGAGCTGGTCGGGGCCGGCATCGAGGCCGAGGTGACGGTGGAGCGGCACGCGCTGTCGCTGACCCGGTTCGCCAACTCGTACATCCACCAGAACGTGGCCGACGAGACGACCTCGGTCCGGCTGCGGCTGCATGCCGACGGGCGAACGGCGACCACGTCCACGACGGTGCTCGACGGGCTCGACGACCTGGTCCGGCGGACGGTCGACGCGATGCGGCTGGCGCCGGCCGACCCGACGTGGCCGGGGCTGGCACCACCGGCACCGCTGACGTCCACCGGCAACCTCGACGAAGAGACCGCGGCGGCCTCGCCGGACGAGCGGGCCGCGCGGGTGCGGGCGTTCGTCGACCAGGCCCGGGGGCTCGACGCGGCCGGGTATTGCCGCACGTCCACGACCCGGGTCGTCTACGCCAACTCGGCCGGGCAGCACCTGAGCGCGGCCAGGACCAGCGCGGCGATGGACGGCATCGTGCGCACCCCCACGTCTGACGGACTGGCCCGGCTGGCGGCGGTGCGGCTGGCCGACATCGACGGTGCGGTGCTCGGCGCGCGGGCCGCTGCGAAGGCGCGGGCCGGGGCCGATCCGGTGGAGCTGCCGCCGGGGCGCTACGAGGTGGTGCTCGAGCCGGCGGCGGTGGCCGACGTGCTGCAGTTCCTGGCGATGTATGGGTTCAACGCCAGGATGGTGCTCGACCGCCAGTCGTTCCTGCAGGTGGGCGAGGCGCAGTTCGACCCGGCCGTGACGCTGGTGGAGGACGCCTCCCAGCCGGACGCGACGGCGATCCCATTCGATGTCGAGGGCACGCCGCGCAAGCGGGTGGTGCTGGTCGACGGCGGCCTCTCGGCGGCGGTGGTGCACGACCGGCGCACGGCGGCCCGGGCCGGCGGTGGCGCCGAGTCGACCGGGCACGCCATCCCGGGCGGCGCCAGCTTCGGGGCGATCGCCTCCAGCCTGCGACTGTTGCCGGCGGAGGGACCGGCGCCGGTGGAGGTGGACGGTCCGGCGGCGGACTCGTCGGTCCTGGCGCTCGTCGCGGGGGTCGAGCGCGGGCTGCTCGTGACGGACAACCACTACACGCGGGTGCTCGACCCGCGGACGCTGGTGGTGACCGGCCTGACCCGCAACGGGGTGTGGCTGATCGAGGACGGGGTGATCACCACGCCGGTGCGGAACTTCCGGTTCACCCAGTCGTATGCGCAGGCGCTCGGGCCGGGGGCGGTGCTCGGGGTGGGGACCCGGGCGGTGGAACAGCCGGGGCCCTGGGCGGAGTCGGGATTCGTGGCACCGGCGTTGCGGTTGGCGTCGTGGAACTACACCGGGGGCGCGTCGGGCTGAGGCGACCGCGAGGCCGGGGGCTGGACGGCCGGACCCGCGCCGGCCAGCCAGGCGGTCGGGGCCAGCGCCGGGGGCCGCGCACACCCGTCCGTGCGACCCTGTGCCATGGATGGCGACGGCGTCCGTACGCACGACGTCCGTACGCACAGCGCTCGTACGCACGACGTCCGTACGCACTGCAACGGCATCCAGCCACTGCGAGGTGTCGATCTGACATCCAGATAAATGCCCATGGGCCTACGCGGGGTGCGGTAACGGCGTCTGCACACAGAGCATCCGGATCAGTGCGGAGCGCTGTTTCCGAAGTGGCGAGCGGAGCAACCGCGGCGGCGGGCCCGAGGGATCCAAACGGTTGTCCTAACGGTGGGGGCCTGTGGGATTGCCGTGTCCCATGAGCTGGGAGTGAAGTTCTCCACAGCGAGCGGGGGATTTGCAGGAAGGTCTTTCGGCGCCGTACCGACACGCGCCAGACTCCCAACGCACGTCGCTGCGGGTGTCGGGCGTAACGTGTGCACCGACCACAGATCAACACCTCGGAGAACTCTTCACCAGGCCGTCCAGGGAGTACCTACCATGACGACCACGCCTACCAGGCCTCGGTCAGTTTCGGGCGCGGGGGCCCGCGCTGCGATCAGCGCCAAGACATTGCGGACGGACGGGTGGCGCGCTTCGCCGTTGTCCATCGCGGCCATTCTGCTGTTCTTCATCGTCTATTCGACGATCCGCATTTTCATGGCGGACTGGTACTTCGTCGAGAGGTATGGATACCTTACGCCGCTGTACTCCCCGTGTCTGAGCGATTCCTGCGTGCCTGGTTCCTCGCACTTCGGCAGGCCGTTCGGGGAGTTCCCGTTCTGGCTGCCGCTGGGACTGGCCGCGTTCCCGATCGTGGCCGGTTTCCGGGTGACGTGCTACTACTACCGTAAGAGCGGGTACCGGTCGCTGTGGTTGTCGCCGCAGGCGTGCGCGGTGCAGGAGCCGCACAAGAAGTACAGCGGCGAGACGCGGTTCCCGCTGGTCTTCATGAACTCGCACCGGTACTTCTTCTACCTCGCGTCGGTCATTCTGCTGATCAACATCTGGGACGCGCTGCACGCGTTCAAGGGCACCGACGGCGGGTTCGGCATCGGGCTCGGGTCGCTGATCATCGTGGTGAACGTGATCGCGCTGGCGGGGTATACGGCCAGCTGCCACGCCTGCCGGCACGTCATGGGCGGGCGGCTCAAGCACTTCTCGAAGCACCCGGTCCGCTACAAGCTGTGGACGCTGATCTCCAAGCTGAACACCCGCCACGGCACCTTCGCCATGACCTCGCTGTTCACGGTCCTGCTGACCGACGCCTACATCATGGCCGTGTCGGCCGGCTGGATCAACGACCTCCGAATCTGGAATTAGGACTCCCCCGATGACGAACATCGAGCGACACACCTACGACGTCGTGGTGATCGGTGCGGGCGGCGCCGGGCTGCGGGCCGCCATTGAGGCCCGGCTCGCGGGCAAGAAGACCGCCATCATCTCGAAGTCGCTGTTCGGCAAGGCGCACACGGTCATGGCCGAGGGCGGCGCCGCCGCGGCTATGGGCAACGTCAATGCGAAGGACAACTGGCAGGTGCACTTCCGCGACACGATGCGCGGCGGCAAGTTCCTGAACAACTTCAGGATGGCCGAACTGCACGCCAAGGAGGCCCCGGAGCGCATCTGGGAGCTGGAGACGTACGGCGCGCTGTTCGACCGTACGAAGGACGGCAAGATCAGCCAGCGCAACTTCGGCGGCCACGAGTACCCGCGGCTGGCGCACGTCGGCGACCGGACCGGCCTGGAGCTGATCCGCACGCTGCAGCAGAAGATCGTCTCGCTGCAGCAGGAGGACTACGTCGAGCACGGCGACTACGAGGCGCGGATCCGGGTCTTCCAGGAGTGCACGATCACCGACCTGTTCATCGAGGACGGTGCGGTGTCGGGCGCGTTCGGCTACTACCGCGAGTCGGGCGAGTTCGTGCTGTTCGAGACGGCCGCGATCGTGCTGGCCACCGGCGGCGTGGGCAAGTCCTACAAGGTGACCTCGAACTCGTGGGAGTACACGGGCGACGGGCACGCGCTGGCGCTGCGCAGCGGCGCGACGCTGATCAACATGGAGTTCCTGCAGTTCCACCCGACCGGCATGGTCTGGCCGCCGTCGGTCAAGGGCATCCTCGTGACCGAGTCGGTGCGCGGTGACGGCGGGGTGCTGCGCAACACCGACGGCAAGCGGTTCATGTTCGACTACGTCCCCGACGTCTTCCGCAAGCAGTACGCGGAGACCGAGGAGGAGGCGGACCGCTGGTACTCCGACCCGGACAACAACCGGCGCCCGCCCGAGCTGCTGCCTCGCGACGAGGTCGCCCGCGCGATCAACGCCGAGGTCAAGGCGGGCCGCGGGACGAAGGCCGGGGGCGTGCTGCTCGACATCGCCAGCCGGCTGCCGGCAGAGCAGGTGCGCAAGCGGCTGCCCTCGATGTACCACCAGTTCAAGGAGCTGGCCGACGTCGACATCACCGCGCAGCCGATGGAGGTCGGGCCGACCTGCCACTACGTGATGGGCGGCATCGAGGTCGACGCCGACTCCGCGGCGGCGGCCGTGCCGGGCCTGTTCGCGGCCGGCGAGGTGTCCGGCGGTATGCACGGCTCCAACCGGCTCGGCGGCAACTCGCTGTCCGACCTGCTGGTGTTCGGCAAGCGGGCGGGCGAGCACGCGGCCGCGTACGCCGAGCAGACCAAGCGGCGCAAGCCGTCGGCGGCGACGGTCGACGCGGCCGTGGATTCGGCGCTGGCCCCGCTGCAGCGCGGCGACGGCGGCGAGAACCCGTACAGCCTGCACCACGACCTGCAGGAGATCATGGGCACGCTGGTGGGCATCATCCGCCGCGAGGGCGAGCTGCGCGACTCGATCACGCGGCTGGCCGAGCTCAAGGAGCGGGTCAAGAAGGTCGGAGTCGGCGGCGGCCGACGGTACAACCCGGGCTGGCACTTGGCGCTGGACCTGCGCAACATGCTCATCGTCTCCGAGTGCACCGCGAAGGCAGCGCTGGAGCGCAACGAGTCGCGCGGCGGGCACACCCGCGAGGACTTCCCGAAGATGGACCCGAACTGGCGGCGGATCAACCTGGTCTGCTCGCTCGACGGCGACGACGTCCGGCTGGAGCGCAAGCCGCTGCCGGTCATGCGCTCCGAGCTCCAGGGCCTGTTCGAGCGCAGTGAGCTGGCCAAGTACATGACCGACGAGGAGCTGTGATGGGTACCAAGCGCCACTTCCGCGTCTGGCGCGGCGACGACACCGGCGGCTCGTTGCAGGACTTCCAGGTGGAGGTCAACGAGGGCGAGGTCGTGCTCGACGTCATCCACCGGCTGCAGGCGACGCAGACCCCCGACCTCGCGGTGCGCTGGAACTGCAAGGCCGGCAAGTGCGGCTCGTGCTCGATGGAGATCAACGGCAAGCCGCGGCTGGGCTGCATGACCCGCATGTCGACGTTCGAGGACAACGAGACCGTGACGGTCACGCCGCTGCGCACGTTCCCGGTGGTCCGCGACCTGGTCACGAACGTGAACTTCAACTACCAGAAGGCCCGCGAGCTGCCCGCGTTCGCGCCGCCGAAGGACGTGGCGCCCGGCGAGTATCGGATGCAGCAGGTCGACGTCGAGCGCTCGCAGGAATTCCGCAAGTGCATCGAATGCTTCCTGTGTCAGAACGTGTGCCACGTGATCCGCGACCACGAGGAGAACAAGCGGGCCTTCTCCGGCCCCCGGTTCTTCATCCGGGCCGCCGAGCTCGACATGCACCCGCTCGACGCGCGCACCGACCGCAAGGAGGTGGCCCAGGCCGAACAGGGCCTCGGCTACTGCAACATCACCAAATGCTGCACCGAAGTGTGCCCCGAGCACATCAAGATCACGGATAATGCGATCATTCCGATGAAGGAACGCGTTGTTGATCGGAGGTACGACCCGGTGACCTGGCTTGGGCGCAAGATCTTCCGCCGTGACCAGCTGGACGAGCCGGCCCTGGCGCACTCCTCGCCGGGCAAGGCGTCGGACTCGGGCTCGCACTGGGGCCAGCCGGGCCCCGTCCCGCAGGAGCCCGCGCTCGGCGCCGACGGCAAGCTCACGGTCGCGGAGCTCTACCTGGACCGTGCCGCGGCGGCCTCCCCGTTCGGCGACGACCAGGAATTCCCGTTGCCGCCGGAGAAGCTGCGCTACCAGCACCCGACCGACGGCCACTAGTCACGCATTCACGCAAGAGCCGCGGATCCGCCCGGGTCCGCGGCTCTTCGTGTGTCAGAGGCGCCGCATCGCGTCGACGTACCGGTCGGTCACCCTGTGCTGCACCAGCCGCGCCACCGGGGAGCCCAGCCGCACCCACCACTTCGCCGGCCGGCTGAACGCCCGCACCTCGAACCACACGTCGCCCGTCTCGTCCGTGGAGAGCAGGAACGACTCCTCACCGGTCTCGACGTGCCCGGGCAGCGTGCCGAACCCGAACCCGTAGCGGTCCGGCTCGTCCACCACCCACACGATCCGGCACGGCGCCCACAGCCGCAGCGCGCCGACCCCGATCCCGGCGGAGAACTCCACCCCAAGGGCCACCCGGTCCGCCGAGCTGCGCACCCGCAGCCCCGCGCCGCGCTCCGGCTGCCAGCGCGCCAGGGCGTCGGCGGCCGCCCGGAACAGCTCCGCCCCGGAGCCGAGCCGGACACGCCGAGTGATGTGCTGATAGCCGTCCGGCAGCGGCCCCTCGCGGGTCGCGCCGACCTCGGGGTACGTAACATTCACGGGGTCGAAGGTAACAACGGCTCCAGCGCGTGCACGATCGGCGCGTCGGCCGGGAGCCAGGGCACGCTGTCCAGCTCGCCGACGGCCAGCCAGCGCAGGTCGCTGTGCTCCAGCGGAACCGGTTGCGCGCCGTTGACCAGGGTCGCGACGTACACCCGGAGAATCGCCGTGCCGCCGAGCATCTCGATGTCGTCGCCGACCCGGAGCCCCACCTCGACGTCGACCCCGAGCTCCTCCTGGCACTCTCGGACCAGGGCCTGCTCCTCGGTCTCCCCGGGATCGACCTTGCCCCCGGGAAACTCCCATTTACCGGCCATTTCGGGCGGTTGGGCACGCTCGCACGCCAGTACGCGACCATCGGAGATGATCGCTGCCCCGACGATGATCCTTGGCATCACCCGTTCGGTCTGCACAGGCAACCAGGGTGCCAGATCGAAATGAAGTTCTGGTGGCCGGCTCTGCCCTGTTGTTCACCAGACGCGGGAAATGTGGCCGTGGACAGATCCACCGGTTGCTAGTCAGACTTGCATACACCGTTGATGACGGGCAGGCTTCGAAACGGCCACAAGCCGGCAACGATGCCGTGGGAGGGTAGGTCGACATGCGGGCACGGTGGAACGACGATCATCGTGACTATCTCAGCGATGCGCTGGCATTACTGCAGGGCTGGACGCACGACGGCGGCGAGATCCGCCGGACGCTGCATCTTGACGATTCCCAGCATGCGGCACTCACCGAGCGAATGAAAGTGGTCGCCGACGCGGTCGGCGTCCGCCCGGACGTTCGCCGCCTGGACGGCCGCACGCAGATCCGCCTCCGCCTCCGCGTCCCCGGCACCACCGACTCGGACCTCTCCCCGGGCGAGGTCACACTGGCCGCCCGCATCGAGGACCTGTACAAGAACATCATCGCCGGCGCCGCCTGATTCCGGCTCGGGCCGCGTCACCTGCGGACCGCTCCTCCCGTGAGCGCCTGGTCTGGGTCGGAATCGCGAAGCCGACCGAGCCAGACTGGGCGAAGCGGGCCGTGGCCTGCCTGAAGGGCGGCCCCGACCCTGCCAGGTCCGCGGTGCCAAGAACACAAGCGCCGGCCAGACGGTCGCGTCACCGATGGTCATCGGGCCGCCCAGGACGCAGCGTCACCGCCACGACGTCGCCCTCGTTGATGCCCTCCGCCTCCCTGACGGCGACCTTGAGCGGAATCAGATAACGGCCGTCCTTGGGGAAGAGCGCCGTGCTGAACTCCGTGTCCCCGATGACGACGCACACCGGAACCTGGCCCCAGTAGATCAGCGATCGCGCCTCATCCTTGAGTTCGGCGCTGTCAGACTGCGACATGGCCACGAAGAAATACGGCGCCGGTCCGCGCCACTCGATGACCTCACCGTCGAACACCCACTCCACGGTGGCTCAGAACCTCAAGCAATCTTGAGCGGCTGGATGGCGTCGAGTTCCGCCTGGATCTGGTCCTCTTCAACGTCCAGGTTGTACGACATCGCTAGACGTTGAACCGGAACTCCACGACGTCGCCGTCCTGCATGACGTACTCCTTGCCCTCGATGCGGACGCGGCCGGCGGCCTTCGCGGCGTTCATCGAGCCGGCCGCCATCAGATCCTCGAACGAGACCACCTCGGCCTTGATGAAGCCGCGCTGGAAGTCCGAGTGGATGACGCCCGCGGCCTCCGGGGCCGTGGCGCCGATCGGGATCGTCCAGGCGCGGGCCTCCTTCGGGCCGGCGGTGAGGTACGTCTGCAGCCCCAGCGTGCGGAAGCCCACCCGGATCAGCTGGTGCAGGCCGGGCTCCGGCTGGCCGATGGAGGCCAGCAGCTCGAGGGCCTCGTCCTCGTCGAGGTCGGTGAGCTCCGACTCGATCTTCGCGTCGAGGAAGATGGCCTCGGCCGGCGCGACGAGCGCGCGCAGCTCGTCGAGGAACGCGGGGTCGGCTAGGCCGGCCTCGTCCACGTTGAACACGTACAGGAACGGCTTCGCGGTCAGCAGGTGCAGCTCGCCGAGCTCGGAGACGTCGAACCCGGCCGCGTACAGCGTGGTGCCCTCGTTGAGCAGCTCCCCCGCGGCCTTCGCGGCAGCGGCGACGCCGGCCCGCTCCTTGCGGACCTTCGCCTCCTTCTCCAGCCGCGGCAGCGCCTTCTCGATGGTCTGCAGGTCGGCGAGAATCAGCTCGGTGTTGATCGTCTCGATGTCATCGCGCGGCGAGACCTTGCCGTCGACGTGCACGACGTTGGGGTCGGAGAACGCGCGCACCACCTGGCAGATGGCCGACGCGTCACGGATGTTCGCGAGGAACGCGTTGCCGCGCCCCTGCCCCTTCGAGGCCCCACGCACCAGCCCGGCGATGTCGACGAACGACACCGGCGCTGGAATGACCTTCTGCGAGCTGTACAGCTCGGCCAGCCGCCCGAGCCGCCCGTCGGGCAACCCGACGACGCCGACGTTGGGCTCGATGGTCGCGAACGGATAGTTCGCGGCGAGCGCGTCCCCCTTGGTCAGGGCGTTGAACAGGGTGCTCTTACCCACGTTGGGCAGGCCGACGATGCCGATGCTGAGTGCCACGACACGTCAGCTTACGCAATGCTGTTTCTAGCTTGGCGCTCGCTTCGCTCGGGCGCTGCCGGGGGGTTCCCACCCCGGAGCCCCCCATGCCGCTGCGCGGCACCCTTTGCCTGCGCTCCGCGCCCCTGCGTCCCGGTTGCGGTCCCGTAACGGCGCTCGGCGCACCACCTCACCCCCTCTTGCGGGCGCCTTCGGCGCATGCACGCCAGGCCGGCTCCTAGCCTGGCGCTCGCTTCGCTCGGGCGCTGCCGGGGGGCCCGTCCCGGAACCCCGCGGGAAGACCGCGGTGGTCAGGCCAGGTGGATGCCCAGTTCCGCGGTGAGGGCGGCGAAGGCTCGGGCGGCCTCGCCGAAGTGGCGCGGGCCGGACAGTACGTCCGGGCGGGACGGGTCGGCCAGGTGGGGCTCCAGCGAGGCGAAGCCGGTCCAGCCGTCGTCGCGCAGGGCGGTCAGGGTCTCGCGCAGCTCGCCGTCGCCGTGTCCGGCCGGCACCTCCGTGCCGTCTGCGGCGCGGGCGTCCTTGACCTGCAGATACGCCACGTACGGGCGCAGCATCGCGTAACCGTCGGTGAACGGGCGCACGCCGACCTGCACGAAGTTGGCGTTGTCCCAGGCCAGGCGCAGGGCCGGCGAGCCGACGGACTCGACCAGGTCGAGCACCCGTTCGGGCACGTCGCCGTAGATGGCCTTCTCGTTCTCGTGCACCAGCACCACCGACTCGCGCTCGGCCACGTCGGCGAAGGCACGCATCCGGCGCAGCACCGTGTCGCGGGTCGCGGCGACGTCGACGCCGTCGGGGCGGTAGAACGAGAACAGCCGCACGTACGGCGCGTCGAGCCGCCGCGCGACCGCCACCACGCGTCCCAGCCGGCGTAGCTCGGTGTCCGGGTCGTCGTAGACGCCGGTCTTGCCGATCGGCGACGCGATCGCCGAGACCGCCATCCGGTGCCGCGCCAGCAGGTCCGCCAGCCGCGCGACGTCCTCGTCGGACATGTCGGCCACGTTGACGCCCCAGCCACTGCGCAGCTCGACGTGCGCCGCGCCAAGAGCCGAAAGCACCTGCAGCTGTACCGCGGGATCCGCGTCGATCTCGTCACCGAACCCGGACAGCCTCCACTGCGTCATGGCTCATTATGAACAGATGGAAGCCGATGCGGTGGCGCGCACGACCCGCCCGGGCACCGTCGACGGGATCGCGCGGCAGCTGCGCGAGCTCGGCCTGCCGCAGGGTGCGACGGTCATCGCCCACTCGTCGCTGTCCCGGCTCGGCTGGGTGGCCGGCGGCGCCCAGGCCGTGGTGCTCGCGCTGCTGCGGGCCATCGGGCCGGACGGCACGCTCGTCATGCCGGCCCACTCGCGGCACCTGACGGAGCCCGCGGACTGGGGCAACCCGCCCGTGCCGCCGGACTGGTGGGCGACCATCCGCGCCGAGACGCCGGCCTACGACCCGCGCACGACGCCGACCGCGTACATGGGGGCGATCGTCGAGTGCTTCCGCTCCTTCCCCGGCGTGCTGCGCAGCGCACACCCGACGGTCTCCTTCGCCGCGCTCGGGCCGCTGGCCGCGCGCATCACCGAGGGGCACGAGCTCGACGACGGGCTCGGCGAGGGCTCGCCGCTCGCCCGGCTCTACGAGGCGGACGCCTGGGTGCTGCTGCTCGGCGTCGGGCACGACAACAACACCTCGCTGCACCTGGCCGAGTACCGGACCGAGGTGCCCGGGCGGTACCTGCGGCAGGGATCGCCCATGCTGGTCGACGGGGAACGGCGCTGGGTGGCGTATCGCGAGCTCGCCGACGACACGTCGCTGTTCGAGCCGCTCGGCAAGGACTTCGCGGAGATCACCGGCGGCGAGCGGACCGGCCCGGTCGGCGCAGGCGTCGCCCGCCTGATGCGCCAGCGCGAGCTCGTCGACTTCGGCGAGCGGTGGCTGACCCGGCGCGGCACGCACTGACGGGCCGGCGGGAGGTGTAACGGAAAACCCTCGTGATCCGCACCTTTCCGTCGGTGGCCCGGACGGTACCCCCTTTGCCCGGTCCGCCCACCCCCTGGGCCGCGTGCGCCGTCAGTCCTCCACCTGCACGGCGTCGCGGCCCACCTCACACTCCGGGTTCTCCGTGGGCTAGGCCTGCGCGAGAGGGTCGTCGTAGCGCACCGTCTCGAACCGCCCGTCGTGGTCGCTGTCGGTGACGGTGTAGTCGCGGCGACCGTCGCCGTCGACGTCGCGGGCGATGTAGTCGGCGACGCCGTCGTGGTCGGTGTCGCGCACGTCGGTGTCGATGTTGCCGTCGTTGTCGAGGTCGGCCACGACCCGGTCGAACCGGCCGTCGCCGTTGGTGTCCAGCACCGCCACGTCCTTGTCGCCGTCGTTGTCGGTGTCGATGAACACCGCGTCGATCCGGCCGTCGCCGTCGAGGTCGCGCAGCTCGGTGTCGAGGGTGCCGTCCCCATCGGTGTCGATCGCGTAGCGGTCGACCCGGCCGTCGCTGTCGTCGTCGTACGCGACGATGTCGGCGGTGCCGTCGCCATCCGTGTCGATCGCGTAGATCGTCTCGCCGTGCTCGCCGTGCATCGTGACGACGTTCGGCTCAGCGGCGGACAGTTCGTCCGCCGGCCCGTCGCCACCGGCCGGCGCGAGGGACGCGTCACCCTGTGCGCTGCCGGTCTCAGGCCCGGAACCGTACTCGCTCATCGGCGCCTCCGTCTCGTGTTCCGCGTGTTCGGTGGCCACCACAGTAGGCGGTCGGGGCGACGGAACATACGCGTCCGAAAACCGCCAGTCGCTGCCCCGCGCACGGGGCAGGATGGAGTCGTGGAACTCGACTTCGAAACCTGTCGCAAGGCGGCGATCAGCCGTGACTCGCGCTTCGACGGCGTGTTCGTCACCGCGATCAAGTCGACCAAGATCTATTGCCGGCCGTCCTGCCCGGCGATCACGCCGAAGGCGGAGAACGTGCGCTTCCTGCCGACTGCCGCGGCCGCGCAGCGCGAGGGCTACCGGGCCTGCCTGCGCTGCCGGCCCGACGCGGCGCCGGGCTCACCCGACTGGGACGTGCGCGGCGACGTGGTCGGGCGCGCCATGCGGCTCATCGCCGACGGCGTCGTCGATCGCGACGGCGTACCGGGGCTCGCCGGCCGGCTCGGCTACACCGAGCGGCACCTGCACCGGATGCTCACCGCGGAGGTGGGTGCCGGCCCGCTGGCGCTGGCCCGGGCGCAGCGCGCGCAGACCGCGCGGGTGCTCATCGAGACCACCGGGCTCGGGCTGGCCGAGATCGCCTTCGCGGCCGGGTTCGGCAGCGTGCGGCAGTTCAACGACACCATCCGCGAGATCTACGGGCGCACCCCGTCGCAGTTGCGCGCCCGCCGCGGCCGGCCGGCGCCCGCTCCGGGTCAGTCCGCGCGAAGCCCCATCGAGCCGGACCTGACCTTGCAGGACGAGGGCGTGATCTCGGTGCGACTGCCGTTCCGGGCGCCGCTGCACGCCGAGTCGCTGCTGTCGTTCCTGCGTGATCGGGCGGTCGACGGCATCGACGCGGTCGACGACGAGGGGTACCACCGCAATCTCCGCCTGCCGCACGGACCCGGGCGCGCCACGCTCGTGCCGCGGGCCGGCCATGTCGCGGCCACCCTGCACCTGGCCGACGTGCGCGACCTCGCACCCGCGGTGGCTCGCTGCCGGCGGCTGTTCGACCTCGACGCCGATCCGGTCGCCGTGGACACGGTGCTCGGCGCCGACCCCGCCCTCGCGCCCGTGGTGCTCAAGGAGGAGGGGGTACGCGTGCCCCGCGCGACCGACGGCTTCGAGATCGCGGTGCGCGCCGTCGTCGGGCAGCAGATCTCGGTCGCCGCGGCGCGCACGGTGCTGCGCAGGCTGATCGCCGCCGACGCCGGGCTGTTCCCGACCGCGGAGGAACTGCTGGCCCTGCCGGACGAGGCGTTCTCGATGCCCGAGTCGCGCCGGCGCACGCTACGCACGCTGGCCGCCGCGGTGGCCACGGGCGAGCTCGACCTCGACGGCGGCGGGGACCGCGCGGAGACCGTCGAGCGACTCAGGGCGCTGCCCGGGATCGGGGACTGGACCGCGCAGTACACCGCGATGCGTGCCCTCGGCGACCCGGACGCGTTCCTGCCGACCGACCTGGGGGTGCTGCGCGGCGCGCGGGCCGCCGGGCTGCCCGACACACCGAAGACCCTGGCCGCGCACGCCGAGCGCTGGCGGCCCTGGCGTTCCTACGCCGCGATCCGACTCTGGAGGATGCAGTGAGCACGTACTACACGACGACCGACACCCCCGCCGGCCCCTTCACGATGATCGTCGACGCGGACGAGGCCGTGCTGGCCAGCGGCTGGACGAGCGACGTGCGCGCGCTGGCGCTGCTGACGCCGGCGACGGCCAGGCTGACCGGGCAACCGAAGCATCGCGGGCAACTGGGCCTGCCGTCGAAGGCGCTCCAATCCTATGTGGACGGTGACCTCACGGCGATCGATGACGTGCCCGTGCGGCAGCACAGCGGCGAGTTCCTCAACCACGCGTGGGAGGTGCTGCGCAAGGTGCCGGCCGGGGCGCCGGTCACCTACACCGAGTTCGCCGCGCGGGCGGGGCGGCCGGCGGCGGTGCGCGCGGCCGCGATGGCGTGCGCGCGCAACGCGGCGGCCTTGTTCGTGCCGTGTCACCGGGTGCTGCGCCTGGACGGCACGCTCGGCGGGTTCCGCTGGGGCCTGCCGGTCAAGCGGTGGCTGCTCGATCATGAAGCCATCTGAATATCGGTTGGCGCCGATGTGATTCGCACGTACGTTTGACCCATGCCGACGACCGCCGCGCCCGCCGAGGCGCGGCGGTCCATCCGGGGCCGGGCCGACGCCCTCTGGCGCATGCGGGTCTACCTGAAGCCGTATTACGCGCTCACCGCCTGGTCGATGGTCGCCGCCGTGCTTTCCACCGCCGCGAGCCTGGCCATCCCGCTGCTCATCCAGCGCGTGGTCGACGGGCCGGTACGCCACGGCGACACCCGCGGGCTGTTCCTGCTCGGTGCGCTCGCGGTCGCGCTCGGCGTCTGCGAGGGCGCGCTGAGCTTCATCCGCCGCTGGGCGCAGTCCGCGTCGTCGGTCGGCATGGAGGCCCGGCTGCGCGAGGACCTTTACGCGCACCTGCAGCGGCTGCCGATCGAGTTCCACGACCGCTGGCAGTCCGGGCAGTTGCTGTCGCGGGCCACCTCCGACTTGTCCTCGATCCGGCGGTTCCTGTCGTTCGGGCTGTTCTTCTTCGTGCTCAACCTCGCGACGTACATCGCCGTGTCCGTCCTGTTGATCCACCTGTACTGGCCGCTGGGCGTGTTCGTGGCGCTCAGCGCGATCCCGCTGTTCCTGATCGCGCGCCGGTTCACCGGACGATACTTCGCCGCCTCCCGCGAGCTGCAGGACTCCCTCGGCGACCTGACCACCCGCATCGAGGAGTCGGCGCAGGGCATCCGGGTGATCCGCGCGTTCGGCCGGCGCGACCACATGAGCGCGCAGTTCGCCGGCGGTGCGCGGCACGTACACGACCTCGGCGTCGGCAAGAGCCGGATGGTGGCGCGCACGCTGTCGCAGTTCGACCTGGTGCCCAACGTCACGCTCGCGGTGGTGCTCGTCGCCGGAGCGGTCGCGGTCTCCGAGGGGCGGCTGACGGTCGGCACGCTGGTCGCGTTCGTCGCGCTGCAGGTGATGCTGGTCTGGCCGATCGACATCCTGGGCTGGATCGTCGCCAACGCGCAGGAGGCGATGAGCGCGGCCGCGCGCATCTACGAGGTCATGGACGCCCAGCCGTCCATTGCGGACCGCCCCGGCGCGGTCTCGCTGTCCACGGCGCGGGGGCGGCTGCGCTTCACGGGCGTCGAGTTCGGCTACGAGCCGGGCCGGCCGGTGCTGCGCGGCATCGACCTGGAGGTCGAGCCGGGCGAGACGGTGGCGGTCGTCGGGTTGACCGGCAGCGGCAAGACGACGCTGGTGTCGCTGGTGCCGCGGCTGTACGACGTGGACGCCGGGAGCATCACCATCGACGGGCACGACGTGCGCGACATCGGGCTCGACTCGCTGCGGCGCATCGTCGGCACCGCGTTCGAGGACCCGACGCTGTTCTCGATGAGCGTGCGGGAGAACCTCACCCTGGGCCGCACCGACGCCAGCGAGGCCGAGATCGCCGAGGCGCTGGACATCGCGCAGGCGCGCTTCGCCTACGACCTGCCATGGGGCCTGGACACCCGCATCGGCGAGCAGGGCCTGTCGCTGTCCGGCGGGCAGCGACAGCGCCTCGCCCTGGCCCGGGCGGTGCTCGGCCGCCCACGGGTGCTGGTGCTGGACGACCCGCTGTCCGCGCTCGACGTGCACACCGAGGCCCTGGTCGAGTCGGCGCTGTCCACGGTGCTCGCCGGGACCACCGCGCTGCTCGTGGTGCACCGGCCCTCGACCATCGCGCTGGCCGACCGTGTCGCGTTCCTCGACGGCGGCCGGATCGCCGCGATCGGGACCCATTCGCAGCTGCTCGCCTCGTGCCCCGGCTACCGGGACGTGCTTGCCCGGCAGGACGTCGTCGATGCTTGACGTCCAGCAATGGCGGGGCACCGCGACGGAGGAGCCCGACCCGACCCAGCGCGTCGCGAGCCGGCGGCTGCTGGGCTCGCTGCTGCGCCCCCACCGCCTGGCGATCGCCGCGCTCGTCGCACTGCTGCTGGCCCAGAACCTCGCCGGAATGGCCGGGCCGTATCTGGTGAAGCTGGGCATCGACCGGGGCATCGGCCACCCGCCGGCGCTCGTGCTCGTGACCACGCTGTTCGGGCTGGCCACCGTGCTGGAGTTCGGCACGCGGCGGGCGTTTCTGGCGATGTCCGGCCGGGTCGGCAACGCCGTGCTGCTCGACCTGCGCACCCGCGTCTACGACCACCTGCAGCGGCTGTCCATCGGCTTTCACGAGCGGTTCACGTCGGGCCGGGTCATCGCGCGGCTCACCAGCGACGTGGACAACATCTCCGAGCTCGTCGACGGCGCCCTCGACGACCTGGTGCTCGCCGCGCTGTCGGTGCTGTCCGTGGCCGGGATCCTGCTCTGGCTCGACCCGCCGCTGGCGCTGGTCACGCTGGCGTCGTTCCCGTTCCTGCTGTGGCTGTCGCGCTGGTTCCAGCGGGCCAGCGCGCGGGCGTACCGCCGGACCCGGGAGACGATCGCGCTGGTCATCATCCACTTCGTGGAGTCGCTCGGCGGCATCCGCGCGGTGCAGGCCTTCCGTCGCGAGCGGCGCAACGACGAGATCTTCGCCGCGGTGAACGGCGACTACCGGCGGGCGAGCGTGCACGCGCAGCGGCTCGTCGCGACGTACTCGCCGGCCATCAAGACGATCGGCAACGTCTCGATCGCGGTGGTGCTGACCTATGGCGGCTGGCGGGTGCTGCACGGGCGCACCGAGGTGGGCGTGCTGGCGGCGTTCCTGCTGTACCTGCGCCGCTTCTACGAGCCGATGCAGGAGCTGTCGCAGTTCTACAACACGCTGCAGTCGGCCACCGCCGCGCTGGAGAAGCTGGCGGCGGTGCTCGACGAGCGGCCGGCCGTGCCCGAGCCGCGCTCGCCGGTGCGCCTGGCCGACCCGCGCGGCGAGCTGACCTTCGACGGCGTCTCGTTCGCCTACGACACCGGGCGGCCCGTGCTGCCGGCGCTCGACCTGCTCGTGCCGGCCGGGCAGACGGTCGCGCTGGTCGGCGCGACCGGCGCGGGGAAGTCGACACTGGCCAAGCTCGTGGCCCGGTTCTACGACCCGACCGGGGGCAGCGTCACGCTCGACGGCGTCGACCTGCGCTCGCTCGCCGAGGATGACCTGCGCCGCGCGATCGTGATGGTGACCCAGGAGAACTACCTGTTCTCCGGCACCGTCGCCGCCAACATCGCCTTCGGCCGGCCGGGGGCCTCGCGCGCCGAGGTCGAGGCGGCAGCGGCCGCGATCGGCGCGGACGCGTTCATCCGTGCCCTGCCCGACGGATACGACACCGACGTGCGCAAGCGCGGCGGCCGGCTCTCGGCCGGGCAGCGCCAGCTCGTGGCCTTCGCGCGGGCCTTCCTGGCCGACCCCGCGGTGCTGATTCTCGACGAGGCGACGTCGTCGCTGGACATCCCGAGCGAGCGGCAGGTCCAGCGGGCGCTGCGGACGATCCTGGCATCCCGGACGGCGCTGGTGATCGCGCACCGGCTGTCCACGGTGGAGATCGCCGACCGGGTGCTGGTCATGTCCGGCGGGCGCATCGTCGAGGACGGGCCACCGTCCGCCCTGATCGGCGGCGGCGGGCATTACGCGGAGCTGCACGCGCAGTGGCGCGACTCGCTGTTGTGAGTGTCGGGTAATTGACAGCTCCCCCGGCCGACCGGCATGAATGGCGGGCTCGGCGGCGTCGATCTACCGTGGACGCCACGGTTCGTGGGAGGATTCGCGTCACGCTACGGATCTCGGCTAGTCGCCCGCAGTGATCTTCGGGAGGTTCTCGGGTTTGAACGTCGGAGGTTTCTCGGGGTCGAACGTCGCGAGTGAAGAGGACCGATGACTGGCGGACGATGGAGTGCTCAGACCCGATTTCTCGTCGTGTTCGTCGGGCTCGCCCTGGTAGCCCTGGGCGTGCTGACGACGGTGCAGTTCCGCAGCACCGCCGGCGCCGCGGCGCTGGTGGGCGCGGGCGTGCTGGTCGGGCTGGCGGGGCTGTCCGGCGGCGCGATCGTGGTTCGCTCCGGCGATCGTGAGGAGCGGCTCGCCTCCGCCGGCCGGGCCCAGCAGGACGGCGACGCCGAGGGCGCCTACGACCGGTTCGTGCAGCTGATCCGCGGCCACGCCCCGCAGGCGATCGCCTACCACGAGGGCGCCAACGCCGCGCTCTACGAGGCCGCCGGGCGCGAGGGGCAGAAGCTGCAGCCCGTCTTCGGGTACTTCCTCGGCCCCATCGCCATGTCCGAGGCGCACATCATCGTGGACGTCCGGGCCGGCACCGGCTTCTCCATCGCGCGCATGCAGGCGACCCTGCAGGCGCTGCTGGTCGGCCCGACCGCGGCGTTCCAGGCGGCGCTGGTCATCGTCAACGCCTCCCCGGACGACCCGATCCTGAGCTCCGTCCGGCAGCTGAGCACCGCGCTGGACCGGCCCGTGGCCGTGGTCGCGTGGCGGATCGGCGACCACTCCGACGCCATCTCCGAGGCGATCGTCTCGCTGCGCCACGAGCTGCGCCGGCGCGACCACGAGTCCCCGATCGACGTGCCGGCCGAGGTCCTCGACGAGCCGGACGTGTTCGAGCCCGTGCGGATCCCGAGCCGCCCGACCGCCCCGCCCCAGCCGCCGCATCCCCAGCCGCCGATCTCGATCCCCGTCCAGCAGCCGGCCCGCGTGGACGACGCCTTCTACGGCGCTCCCATGGCGGACCACCTCGACAACGCGACCGACCCGGTCGGGTGGCCGGCCCCGGAGCCACGCCGCCGCCCCTCCCCCACGCCCCACGTCTACGACGACTCCGCGACCTGGCAGCGCGCGACCGACCTGCACTGGCGCGGGCAGCTACAGGAGGCCGAGGAGGCGTACCGCGAGATCGTCGAAGCCCGCGCCCACGCCCTCGGCTGGGACCACCCGGACACGCTCACCGCCCGCGACCAGCACGCGACCGTCCTGCGCGACCTGGACCGGCTGGCCGAGGCCCTCGTCGAGTGTGACGAGGCGCTCACCGCGCGGATGCGCATCCTCGGCGAGGACCACCCGGACACGCTGACCAGCCGCAGTCACCTGGCCACGATCTACCACCAGCTGGGTGACCTGATCCGGGCCGAGGCCGAGCACCAGCGGGTCCTGGAGTCGCGCACGCGCGTGCTGGGCGTCGGCCACCAGGAGACGCTGATCTCGCGCAGCAACCTCGCCAAGGTCTACCAGGACATGGGCGAGCTCGACCGGGCGATCGAGGAGCACCGCACGGTCATGCGTGCCCGGGCCCAGCTGCTCGGCCCGGAGCACCGCGACACGCTCATGAGCCGCAGCCTGCTCGCGTCGGCGCTGCACCACGCGGGCCGGCTCCCGGACGCCGAGGCCGAGCACCGGGCGGTCCTCGGCAGCCGGCTGCGCCTGCTGGGCCCGGTCCACCTCGACACGGCCGTCTCGCGCCACCGCCTCGCGAGCGTGCTGCACGACCTGGGCCGGCTGGACGAGGCCATCACCGAGTACCGCGCGGCCCAGACCGTCTACGCCGAGCTCCTCGGCCCGACGAGCCCCTTCGCCCGCGCCGCGGCGTCGGACCTGTCCCTGGCCGAGCAGGCGTTCCGCGGGGCGCACCGCTACTGAGGCTCTCGGCACCGCGATTGTCCGGGCGCCGCAGCGCCCGGATCCCCGCTTAGAAGTCGCCGCCGAAGTCGCCGAAGTCGCCGAAGCCCGCGTCGCCCCAGTCGCCGCCGTCTCCGCCGTCGCCACCATCGAAGTCGCCGTCGCCGACGGCTTGGTCGAAGCCCTGGTCGTAGCCCTGGTCCAGGCCCTGATCGAAGCCGGCGTTGTACGCGGCGTCGTAGCCGTGGTCACCCCAGCTCGAGTTGAACAGCGCGTCGAAGACGAGGACCGAGCCGATGCCCCACGCGCCGGCGACGAGGGCCGTCTTCCACCAGGGCTCGGAGTACCAACCGGCCGGGACGCCGCGGCCCGCGACCGCGCCGCCCGGGTAGTAGTAGGGGGTCGTGTCGCCGGCCTGGGGGCTGGCGCGATACGTGTGCCCCTGGACGGCGATCTCGCGCTCCTTGGTGATCTGCCCCGCCCGCGCGCCGGCCAGCGCCGGAAGGTCGGGCCCCGCGTCGAGGCCCATCGCGGTGCGGGCCGCCCGGATGTAGGCGAGCCCCTCCAGCGAGGTCTCGCGGGCAAGGTCGTACTGCTTCAGGCTCGTCGCCCGCTCCAGCTGCCCGCCCGCGGCGTTGTACCGCTCGCTCGCGTCCACCAGCGCCTGCTTGACCGCCGGCTCCTCGCCGGAGAGGTTCATCAGCTGCCCACCGAGGCGCTCATACCACCGAAGCGCCTCCTCCCGCGCATCGGCCAGCTGCTGCGCCTCGCGCTTCCTGCGCCCGAAGCCGAACACCGTCACCACTCCAACCAGGACGAGTAACCCATGCGTCGACGGTACCGGTTTCTGTCATACCCCTACGGCATGCTGAATAGCGTGGATCTCCTCCTCCTGCTCATCGGCCTCCTCGCCGGCGCCGCCCTCGGCTGGTATGTCGCTCGGTCACGCTCCGCCATCGACGTGGCAAAACTGCAGGCCACGCTGCAAGCGACCCGCGATGGCGAGGCGCGCCTGGAGGCGTCGCTGCGCAGCCTGACCCTCGAGGCCCGCGGCCAGACCCAGGACGCCGTGGCCGACGCGGTGACGCCGCTGCACGAGGCGCTGCTGCGATACGAGCGACGGGTGGCGGAGCTGGAGCGCGACCGCGTCGGCGCGTATGAGTCGCTGCGCGAGCAGGTGCGTGCCATGCACGAGGTCTCCGGCGAGCTGCGCACCGAGACCCACCGCCTGGTCGCCGCCCTGCGCGCCCCCACGGTCCGCGGTCGCTGGGGCGAGCACCAGCTGCGCCGCATCGTCGAGGCCGCCGGGATGCTCGAGCACTGCGACTTCGAGGAGCAGGTGAGCGTCGCCACAGACGCCGGCGTGGTGCGCCCCGACCTGATCGTGCGCCTGCACGGGGGCCGTCAGGTGGTGGTGGACGCGAAGGCGCCCCTGGAGGGGTATCTGTCGGCGCTGGAGGCCCCCGACGAGCAGACCCGCACGGCCCGCCTGACCCAGCACGCCCGCCACCTGCGCACCCACGTCGACGCGCTGTCCGCGAAGTCGTACTGGTCGGCCTTCGAGCCGGCACCCGAGTTCGTGGTCCTGTTCGTCCCCGCCGACACGTTCCTGGACGCGGCCCTCCAGCACGACCCGGCCCTGCTCGAGCACGCCTTCGCCCGCAATGTGGTCCTCGCCACACCCGCCACGCTGGTCGCCCTGCTGCGCACCATCGCCTACGCGTGGCGCCAGGACTCCCTGACGTCCAACGCCCTGGCCGTCCACCAGACGGGCCGCGAGCTGTATGCCCGCCTGAGCACCATGGGCGAGCACCTGTCGAAGGTCGGCACGTCGCTGTCGACGGCCGTGTCGTCGTACAACCGGGCCGTTGGCTCCCTGGAGGCCAGGGTTCTGGTCAGCGCCCGCAAGCTGGCCGAGCTCGGTCTGAGCGCCGAGGAGCTGCCCGCGCCACCGCAGGTCGAGGCGGCTCCGCGCCAGCTCCAGGCCCCGGAGCTGGTCGACAGCGAGTACAAGGCCCTGCTCGCCGCCCTCCGCGAGGACCCGCCGCAGTGACGCCGCGCCCGCCGGGCCGTCCCGGCCGAGGCCGACGCCGACTCGGGCCGCGTCGCTCGCTGACCGCTCCTGCCGCGAGCGCCCGGCGCGGGGCCGAGCCAGACCGGGCGAAGCGGCCGGCGCGGGGCCGAGCCAGACCGGGCGAAGCGGCCGGCGCGGGGCCGAGCCAGACCGGGCGAAGCGCCCGGCGCGGGGCCGAGCCAGACCGGGCGAAGCGGCCGGCGCGGGGAA